>JBBRUM010000374.1:0-3976 GCA_038247815.1 Tepidisphaerales bacterium
ACTTTTGCCAATGAGTGAGGTGTCGGTGGGGAGCTTGGCGGGGAAGGACGGGGGCGAGGACGGGGCGTGGATTGTGGAGGATTTCAAGGTGAAGGTTTCAGAGAGTGCGGTTGCGACGGCGGGGCCCATCAGTGGGCCGTCGACCCTCCCGTCGACCCTGCCGACGACCTTGCCCACGACTGGGCCGACGACTGGGCCGGTGGAGATTCAGCCGGCGGTGAGGTGGACGCCCGACGGGGGCGTGGAGCTCGCGGGCGTCGTGGAGGTGGTCGGGATGCGGGGGAAGGTATCGGGGTTTGAGGTGGGGGCGGAGTCGGTGCGGGCGGAGGGAAGGGTGACGACAGGTGGGGGGCTGGATGTGCGTGGGGTGGTGAGTGTGCGGGAGATGGGCGCCCGGAGTGCGGAATTGGGGATTGGGTTGTCGGGGGGACGGGTGGACTTGCCGGTGGCGCTGATCGAGGGGACGGGGCCGCGGGGTGAGGATGGGAAGGTGTCGGTGGGGGAAGTGGAGTATGGCGGCGAGAAGTTGCCGGGGTTTACGGGGACGGTGTTTGTGTCGAGGCAGGGGGTGTGGGCGGGGTTGGATTGGCCGATCCTGCCGGAGGGTGCGGTGAAGGGGCGGGTGCACGTGGATTTGATGGGAAAGGCGCCGACGTTTGATCTCGAGGCGTGGGTGCCGGAGTTTGATCTCACGACGGCGGGCGGGCTGAGGGCGTTATTGCCGCCGGCGTTGTCGGATGTGGACACACGGGGGCGGTTTACGGCGCAGGTGCGGTACTACATTTCGCCGGAGTCGACGGTGCGGTGGGGTGAGGTGGAGGTGAAGGGGGGGAGTATGCGTAGTTCGGCTGTCGATGCGGAGTTGTCGGGGATCAATGGTCGGGTGTGGACGCGGTCGTTTAGTCCGTTGGAGACGCCGGCGGGGCAGAGGTTGACGGTCGAGCGGGGGCGGCTGGGGAAGTTTGAGGTGCAGGACGGGAAGGTGGACTTTAGACTGGACCCCGGGAACATCATTTTCGTGGAGTCGGCGGTGTTCGGGTACGCCGGGGGCGAGGTGGCGGCGCGGGGGTTTCGGGTTCAGCCGGGGAGGTCGGCTGCGGACCTGGTGGTGTACGCGGACAACCTAGACATTGCGACGATCGCCGAGCGGTTGTCGGAGAAGAAGGTGAGCGGGAGCGGGAAGCTGTACGCGCGGTTGCCGGTGAGCGTGGTGTGGCCGGAGCGGATCAACCTGGGGACGGGCTATGTATACGCCGAGGCGTCGGGGAGGGCGGGGCCGACGGGGAGCTTGAGGTTTACGGGGTTTGCGGTGCAGATTGCGGACTTGGTGGGCAAGTCGATCGGCAGCGGGGGCACGGCGGGGCAGGCGACGACGGAACAGATCAAGGAGCGGGTGACCGGGGCGCTGGTGGACTTCGGTTTTTCGTCGTTGACGCTGGATTTGATCAAACCGGCGGACAAGCCTCTTACACTTTCGATCAAGACGACCGGGAAGGGACCGGCTGTGACGGGTGGTCAGGAGTTGGATTTGACGTTTAATGTGACGGGGCTGGAGGAGTTGGCGAATCGGTACCTTGGACTGAAGGGGGCTGGAATAGGGTTTTAAGGAAGGACCTATGAAACACAGATGGATCGTGGCGGTAACTGGGATAGTGGGTGTGGTGGTGGGGATCGGGTGCGCGCGGATCGAGGTCGCGCCGATCGAGGTCAAGCCGATACACATCACGATGGACATCAACCTGAAGATCGACCGGTCGCTGGACGACTTTTTCAGCTATCAGAACAAGCCAGCGGGCCAGCCCGCGGTGGTGGTTCCGACGCCGACGACGATTCCGAGCAAGGAGAGCAAATGAGAACTCACAGGGTGCTGGCCGGGGTGGTCGTGGTGGCGTTGTCGGTTTCGGTGCTGATGGCGGACGAGATGTCGGACCTGCGCAATCGGTTCGAGTCGCGGGACGGGCGTGTGCAGCAGCTGAAGGTGGCTGGGACGATTGGTGAGACCAGCGCAGGGCTGCTGGAGGCGGTGAAGTCTGCCAGTGGGGAGGACCGGAGGGTGATGGAGGAGGAGAACGGTGACCGGAAGAGGCTGTACGCGCTTCTTGCCCAGCGGGACGGGGTGACGGCTGAGGTGGTGGCGGACCGGGCTGCGCGGCGGAACTTTGGGAGGGCGCGGGCGGGGGAGTATCTGAAGTATCCGGACGGGGTATGGAGACAGAAGTAGGGCAGAGTCTGGGGATAGGCCGGGACCCTCACCCGGCTGGGTACAGCCGACCTCTGCCGGAGGGGAAGGCGGGAGGGGGAGAGGCACGGGCTGGTGCGGTTTAGCCGAACTTTTTCGGGGGTGAGCGGCTGTTCCGTGGGGGTGCGACAAGGGGTCGCGGGTAAATATGGATGTTTTTGTCCGAATTTGATTGCAGGGTGGGAGGCGGGGGTCGAAGATACTCGTAGCTCGGGCGAGATGTTCCAGTGGGCCACACGAGCCCGACCCGGGCGGCGCTTACCTCGCGAGGACAACATGACGATGCCGACGGAAACGGTGGCTGGGACGCAGCGGGCGGTTTCGGAAAAGCCCGGGGCGGGGATGCCTTGGCGGGGGTTTAGGGCTGGAGAGTGGCGGGAGCACATTGATGTGCGTGACTTCATTCAGCGGAACTACACGCCGTACGAGGGGGATGGGGCGTTTCTGTGCGGGGCGACGGCAAGGACTACGGCGATGTGGGAGAGGGTGTTGGAACTGATGAAAGCGGAGCGGGAGGCGGGGGGTGTGCTGGCGGTGTCGGCGGATGTGGGGGCATCGATCGAAGCGCACGGGCCGGGGTACGTGGACAGGTGGGCGGAGAAGGTGGTGGGGTTGCAGACGGATGCGGCGCTGAAGAGGGCGATCATGCCGGCTGGGGGACTTCGGCTGGTCAATGCGGCGCTGAAAAGCTATGGATTTGAAAGCGATCCGGTGATTGACGAGGTGTTTACGAAATACCGCAAGGACCACAACCAGGCGGTGTTCGATGTCTACACGCCGGAGATGATGCGGTGCAGGCGGAGTCACATCATCACAGGTTTGCCGGATTCGTACGGGCGGGGGCGGATCATTGGCGACTACCGGCGGGTGGCGTTGTATGGGGTGGACCGGCTTGTCGATGAGAAGATGGAGGCGAAGGGGCAGTACGACAGCCAGCCGAGCAGCGAGAAGGTGATCCGAACGCGGGAGGAGCTGTCCGAGCAGATCCGGGCGTTGGGCGAGCTCAAGCGGATGGCGATGACGTACGGGTTTGACATTTCCGGCCCGGCGAAGACGGCAACGGAGGCGGTGCAGTGGCTGTACTTCGGGTACTTGGCGGCGGTAAAGGAACAGAACGGGGCGGCGATGTCGATCGGTCGGATTTCGACGTTCCTCGACGTGTACTTTGACCGAGACCTGCGGGAGGGGACGCTGAAGGAAAGCGACGCGCAGGAGCTGATCGACGATTTGGTGGTCAAGCTGCGGATGGTGCGGTTTTTGCGGACGCCGGAGTACAACGAGATCTTCGCGGGGGACCCGACGTGGGTGACGGAGTGCGTGGGCGGGATGGGGGTGGACGGGCGAACGCTGGTGACGCGGAGCAGCTTTCGGATGCTTGCGACGCTGAAGAACCTCGGGCCGGCCCCCGAGCCGAACCTGACGGTGCTGTGGAGCGGGAAACTACCGAAGGGGTTCAAGGACTTCTGCGCGGCGACGAGCATCGCGAGCAGCAGCATTCAATACGAAAACGACGACCTCATGAGGGAATATTGGGGGGACGACTACGGGATCGCGTGCTGCGTGAGCGCGATGCGAATCGGGAAGCAGATGCAGTTTTTCGGGGCCAGGTGCAACTTGGCCAAGGCGCTGCTGTATGCGATCAACGGGGGAAGGGACGAGCGGACGGGCGAGCAGATCGCGCCGGCGTTTGCCCCGGTGGGCGGGGAGGTTTTGGATTACGACCAGGTGGTGGCGGCG
>JBBRUM010000375.1:0-3974 GCA_038247815.1 Tepidisphaerales bacterium
GGCCCCCGCGGCGGCCCCCCGCGCCCCCGGGGGGGGCGCGCGGGCCCGGGGCGGGGCCCGCGCCGTGGCGGGGCCGGCGCGCCCGTGCCGGACTCCGGCGCCGCCCGGCGCGGCCGGGTGTTTATGTGAGTGTGCGGCGAACCGATCGTGGGGGTGGGGCGTAACAAGGAGAGATTCTCTCCTCCGAGCGCTCGAGTCCTGAACGAGGATTCGGGCGCTTTTTTGTTTGTGGGATGGACGGGAGCGGTTTTGAGTGTCTGCACTATCGGGGGTGCGGCTGTGATTTTTGGGGGGTGGCGGGGTGACGAATCGGGGAAATACTTGCGGGGTGGCAGGGGGCGGGGCGGATAGGCGCACCCTACGAAGTGCTGCAGGGGGGGTGGTTAGAGGGAGGCGGTGATGAGGGAGGCGAGTTCGGAGCGTTCGGATTTGGCTAGGGTGATGTGGCCGACGATGCTTTTGCCTTTGAGGCGTTCGACGAGGAAGGAGAGTCCGTTGGAGGAGGAGTCGAGGTAGGGGTTGTCGATTTGGGTGGCGTCGCCGGTGAGGACGAGTTTGGTTCCTTCGCCGACGCGGGAGGCGATGGTTTTGACTTCGTGGGGGGTGAGGTTTTGGGACTCGTCGACGATCATGAACTGGTGGGGGATCGAGCGGCCGCGGATGTAGGTGAGGGGTTCGAGGACGACTTGGCCGCCTTCGATGAGTTGGGTGATGCGTTGTTCGACGGTGTGGAGGGAGGCTTGGTGTTGGGTTCCGTTTTCGCCGGAGAGGCGGTTGGAGAGGAGGTAAGCCATGTTGTCGAAGATGGGCTGCATCCAGGCGGTGAGTTTTTGGTCTTTGTCGCCGGGGAGGTATCCGATGTCGCGGCCCATGGGCATGATGGGTCGTGCGACGAGGAGTTTTTGGTAGATGGATTCGTTGAGGGTTTTGGACATTCCGGCGGCGATGGCGAGGAGGGTTTTGCCGGTGCCGGCTGCGCCGATGAGGGAGACGAGCTTGATGGAGTCGTCGAGGAGGAGGTCCAGGGCCATGGTTTGCTGGAGGTTTCGGGGGATGATTCCGAAAACGGGGCCGCGGCGCTGGCGGACGGGGGATACACAGCCGGAGTCTTCGCGGAAGCGGGAGAGGGCGGTGTGGGAGGGGTCTGTTTCGTCGCGGAGGAGGACGAATTCGTTGGCGTGGAGGTCGCGGAGTTCGAGTTCGAGGTCGAGGTCGAGCTGTTTGTCGGCGTAGAGGCGGTCGATGAGTCGGCCGGGGACGGGGACTTCGCGCCAGCCGGTGTAAAGGCGTTCGAAGTCGACCTTTTGGGCTTCAAAGTCCTCGGTGTGAACGCCGAGCGCGTCGGACTTGATGCGGCAGTTGATGTCCTTGGTGATGAAGACTACGCGGTGTCCCTTTTTCTTGAGGGTCATGGCGCAGGTGAGGATGCGGTTGTCGGGCGTGTCGTGGGCCAAGCCGCCCTCGAGCTGCACGGACTGGTCGTACCAGACGCGGACGGAGCCGCCGGTTTGCTTGACGGGGATGCCCTCGGTGAGGTTTCCCTCGAGGCGGAGGCGGTCGAGGTGTCGGATGACCTCGCGGGCGTTGCGGCCGAGGTCGTCGGTGCCCTTTTTGAACTGGTCGAGTTCCTCGATGACGGGGAAGGGGATGACGACGTGGTTGTCGGCGAACATGTAAATCGCGTTGGGGTTGTGGAGCAGGACGTTGGTGTCGAGGACGAAATGTTTGGCGACGGTGGGGGGGGCGGTGGTGGACATTCCTCGCGATCCTCGCGTGGTCCGGGCGGGCGGGGTGCCCGGAGAGGTTGTGGTTTAGCCGGTGGGATTCCTTCCGACCGTGCGTTTTCTCCGTGTGGCGGCGGGCGAAACGGGGTTTGCCCGGGTGGGGGCGGGCCGGGTTTCGCTCGTCGACGCGCTACTCTATACTCTGCGGCGCGTCGGGATAAAAGGTTACTGTTCTTAGCGTAACAAGCCATGCCAGAGAGTCTTCCGCCATTGGTGTTCGAGCCGAGGTTTGTCCCGAAGTTGTGGGGAGGGCGGAGGTTGGAGACGGTTTTGGGCAAGCGCCTGCCGGAGGGGGTGGCGATCGGGGAGTCGTGGGAGGTGTTTGATTTTCCGCCGGGGTTTGTGGAGGGGCAGGAGGGATGGTTGTCGGCGAAGGTGGCGGGGGGAGAGCTGAAGGGGAAGACGCTGCACGAGCTGGTGGTGGAGAAGCAGGAGAGCTTGCTGGGGAGTCGGGTGCCGATTCCGACGGAGGACGGGCCGCAGTTTCCGCTGCTGATCAAGTTTTTAGACGCGACGGAGGACTTGTCGATTCAGGTGCATCCGACGCTGGCGTACACGCTGGAGCATGGGGAGGCGCATCTGAAGACAGAGTGCTGGATCATTCTGGCGGCTGAGAAGGATGCGTTTTTGTACAAGAGCGTCAAGGCGGGGGTGACGAGGGATTCGTTCGAGGCGGGGCTTGCCGCGGGGACGGTGGCGGAGTTGATCGGGACGACGCCGGCCAAAAAAGGAGATTGCCATTTTCTGCCGTCCGGGGCGGTGCATGCGCTGGGGGCGGGAACGCTGGTGGCTGAGGTGCAGACGCCGTCGGACACGACGTTTCGGGTGTTTGATTTTAACAGGGTTGAAGCGGCGACGGGGAAGGTGCGGAAGTTGCATGTAAAGGAGGCTCTGGCGTGCATCAGCTTTCAGGACACGACTACGCCGCCTGTGACGTCGATGCGGAATACGGATAGGCCGCTGGTGGAATGTGAGTACTTCAAGACAACGACGGTCAAGGCGGGGGCGCACAGCGTGCGGGCACTGCCGAGCGGGACGATGAAGTTCTGGATGGTGACGGAGGGCGGGGTGAAGTTTCGCTGGAACGGGGGCGGGCAGATGGTGGTGCGGGCGGGGCAGACGGTGGTGCTGCCGGCGTTTGTGGTGGGGGGGCTGATGGCGGGGTTTGGGTTGAATACGACCTATCTGGAGACGGTGGTGCCCTAGGTGTCTGGGCAGGGGTTGGGAGTTGGGCGGGGCGGGAGTGGGGATTGCGGCGGGGGGAACGTAGGATGGGGGTGAGATGAAACATCGGATACAGAAACTATTGGCGGCGGCGGGGGTGGATTCGCGGCGGCACATCGAGGAGATGATTCTGCAGGGGCGGGTGTCGGTGAACGGGGTGACCAAGACGCGACTGCCGCTGATGGTGGACCCCAAGACCGACGACGTGATGGTCGACGGGGAGCTGATTCAGATCAAGGGCGTGATGGGCAGGGAGGACGAGCTGGGGCGGCTACATAAGCCGGCGCGGCTGTTTTACCTCATGCTCAACAAGCCCAAGGGCGTGGTATCGACCAACGTCGCCCAGGGTGCCCAGTTGCGGGCGATCGACCTCTTGCCTCCGGCGTTTCCGGCGCGGGTGTTTCCGGTGGGTCGGCTGGACGCGGAGAGCAGGGGGCTGCTTCTTCTGACGAACGACGGGGAACTGACGAACCTGCTCACGCACCCGAGGTTCGGCGTGCCCAAGACGTACCGGGCGGTGATCGACGGGTTTGTGCTGCCGGAGCACATGACGATTTTGGAGAAGGGGCTGTTTCTGATCGACAAAGAATCGGGTCGGGGACACAAGACCGGGCGGGCGATCCTGAGGATCAACCAGCGGACGCGGGACCGGACGACCATCGACATCACGATCAAGGAGGGTAGGAACCGCCAGATTCGGCGGATGCTGGCGCGGCTGGGGTATAAGGTGCGGGATCTTTCCCGGACGAAGTTCGGCCCGCTGACGCTCGAGGGCGTTCCCAGCGGGTCGGTGCGGCCGTTGACGACGGGCGAAGTGAAGGAACTGCGGTCGATGGCGGAAAAGAGCAAGGCGTTCTTCGAAAAGAAAGTGGAGTCGGGCGAGGTGGAATCGCCGAAGACCAAGATCGCGCCGGTGAAATGGGGACGGGCGGGCAAGGTGTCGGGTCGCGGCAGCGGCTCTAAACC
>JBBRUM010000376.1:0-3966 GCA_038247815.1 Tepidisphaerales bacterium
GCCACCTCCACCGCAGCCGCGTTGTCCTCCACCTGTGCCACATCCTTGCATCCCGGAATCACCGCCGTCACCGCCGGGTTCTTGAGGCACCACGCCAACGCCCATCGCGCCATCGGCACCCCGGCCGGCACTTCGGTCCGCCCGATCTCCGCCACCTCGGTGAGCTTCGCGTCCAGATCCGCCGACTTCCACTTCGCCCGCACGTCGCCCTCGGGGAAAACGACCCCCGGCTTGTACTTCCCCGACAAGAACCCGCTCGCCAGCGGCACCCGCGCCAGCACGCCCAGATTCTGCCCCACGCACGACCCGAACACCTCCTCCTCCGGCACTCGGTCGAGTCGGTTGTAGATGATCTGGATCACCTCGATCGCCTTCCCCGCGCTGGCTTCGATCTGCTTGAGGTTGCCGTTGGATCCCACGGAGTTCCCAAGGTGCAGCACCTTCCCCAGTTCCTTCGCCCGCAGTAGCACGGCTTGCACGTCTTCCGCGAAAAACTGCTCGTCTCCGTAAGAGTGGTACTGGTGCACATCGATCCGGTCCGTCCGCAGTGCCTTGAGCGAATCCTCCAACTGCCTCAGCACATCCTCCGGCCGGCGCGGCTCGGTGCGCGTCAGGTGCGAGTGAAACTTGTGCCCGAACTTCGTCGCCACCACCCACCTGTCCCGCTTTCCTCCCAGCGCGGCGCCGATCAGCGCCTCCGACAGGTGATCGCCATAGCACTCCGCCGTGTCGACCAGGTTGATCCCCAGTTCCTCCCCCCGCCGAAACATCGCATCCACCTCCCCCTGCCCGAACACCTTGTTCCACTCACCCCCGAACTGCCACGTGCCGATCCCCACCACCGAAACCCTCAGCCCCGTCGAACCCAATGTGCGATAAATCATCGCGCCATCCTACCGCGCCCGACCCCAAATCAGCCCGTACTCGCGCGGACAAGACGCGGACCAAACGAGGACAAGAAACCAGAAGCCCATCTCCCTCCTGTCCGTTCCAGTCCGACCAAGTCCGAGCACGTCGTCTCCCCCGCCCGGCCCTACTTCGACAACGCCTGCAGCTCCTGAATCACCTCTCGCGTCGCCTTCCTTCCCGGCTCGCGCCCATGGTTGGTCGCCACCATCACCGCCCAGCCGCCACTCTTCACACCGCCCACCTCATACGCCGGCACCATTAGCAACTGGGCAAACCAAATCGTGTTCGATCCCGCATGCGTATACACCTCCCGCCCCCGCAAGCCCGTGATCGACACCCCCATCGCGTACGTCGGGTTTACCTCGTCCCCCACCACCGCCCCCGCCGGAGGAGCAACCAGCTTCGCCCGCGCCGCCACGCCCAAAAACCCCTCCGGCCCGCCCCCCAGTACCACCGCCACAAACCTACCCCAGTCCCGCAGCGACATGTGCATCGTCCCAGCCGGCGCGAACCCCGGGGGGTTGTCCGCAAACGGCCCAATCTCCACCGGCGTCGCCAACCCCACATGCCCGAACGGCTGCAACACCTTCCCGCGCACCCCAGGAGCACCAAACCCCGCCGTTGTAATCCCCAGCGGCGCGAACACCTCCCGCTGCATCAGCGCCTCGAACGGCATTCCCGCCGCCCGCTCGGCGACGTGCCCCGCAATGGCATACCCCACGTTCGAATACGCAAACCCACCCTCTTTCCCCGAATCCTCCCGCGCCTCGCCCGTCAGCACCCGCTCAGCCAGTCGCGCCCTAGAACCCGCCGGATCCCCCGCCCCCGCACGCAAAAACGCCAACTGCTCCCCCTCCTCCGATCCCGCAATCCCCCCCCGGTGCCGCAGCAAGTCCCCCACCGTCACCCCCGCAAACCGCCCGTCCACATTCCACTCGGGAAACACCTTCCCCAGCGGCAGCGACAGATCCACCCTCCCCTGTTCCTCCAGCCGAAGCAGCAACACCCCCGTCATCATCTTCCCGCACGACCCCAGGTGAAACACGTCCTCCGTCGTCAGCCGGTCCGGCGCGCCACTCTTCCGCACCCCCGCCACCCCGAACGCGTGCAAACCCTCTTTCGTCACCACCGCGATTCCCACCCCCGGCGTGTCGTGCACCAGCACCACCTGCGCCGCGAGCTCCGTCAGCACCGCATTGTTCACCACCGGCAAGCGCATCAGCTCCGCCGGCTGGCCCGCCTGCTCGGTGGTCGCTTGCCGCCCCCACGCAATCCCCGCGCACACCACGACCGAGACCACCGCCGCTACCATCATCTCTCGCATTGCCTTCATGCCCCGAGTGTAATACACCCGCCCTCCGTCCGACACACTCCAACCCCTCCCGCCTATTATCCCGCCCATGCTCACCCGCCTCCTCAAAGCCAAGCTCCACCACGCTCGCGTCACCCGATGCGACCCCGACTACCACGGCTCGATCACCATCGACTCCAACCTCCTCCGCGAGTCCGGCTTGCTCCCCAACGAACTCGTCCTCATCGCAGATTGCGAAAACGGCCAACGCTTCGAAACCTACGTCATCGCCGGCGAACCCGGAACCGGCGTCATTGGAATCAATGGCGCAGCCGCCCTACTCACCCGCCCCGGCAACCGCGTCATCGTCATGTCCTTCGTCGACGCCCAACCCCACGAAATCGACACCCACATCGCCAAAGTCCTCGTCCTCGACCAACACAACCACATCCTCGAACGCCTCTCCTCCCTCACCAAACTCTAAACCGCCAAGCCGATTGCCCGCTCGATCTCGCGCGGACAGAACACGGACGAATGAAACCCCTTCTCGACCGTTCCCCGTCCGAAAAAGTACGGGCAATTCCTCCCCTCTGTCCGTTGCTCTCTGCGTCAGTCCGTGGCAACCCTTCCCCCCCAAGCTAAACTGAACCCAGAATGACCTCAGCCGAACGATCCCGTGTCCGTGGCTCGCTGCTCGGCCTCGCCGTTGGCGACGCGCTTGGCGTTGCCGTCGAGTTCAAGAAGCCCGGTACGTTCGACCAGGTCACCACCTTCCTCGGTGGTGGGCCGTTCGCCCGAAAGCTTAAACCCGGCGAGTGGACCGACGACACGTCCATGGCCCTCTGCCTCGTCGCCTCGCTCTCCGAAACCGGCTGGGACCTGCACGACCAAATGCAGCGGTACACCCGCTGGTATCGCCTCGGCGAGCTCTCCTCCGTCGGCGAATGCTTCGACATCGGCATCCAAACCCGCGCCGCCCTCGACCGCTTCCAAGCCACCGGCGACGAAATCGCCGGCAGCACCGACCCTGCCGACTCCGGCAACGGTTCGATCATGCGCCTCTGCCCCGTCCCCCTCGCCTTCCGCCACGACATCCCCCTCGCCGTGGCGCGCAGCGGCGAGAGCTCCATCACCACCCACGGCTCGGTCCTCTGCCGCGACGCCTGCAGGTTCCTCGGCTTGCTCATCGCCCTCGCCGCCACCGGAACCGACCGCAACGCCCTCTTATCCCCCACCCTCGCCGAGTCACACCACCTCGACCTCTGCCCCGAAATCGCCGACATCGCCCAAGGCTCCTACCGCCGCAAGTCGCCCCCCGCCATCAGGGGCACCGGCTACGTCGTCGACTCCCTCGCCGCCGCCCTCTGGGCCACCGACCGCTCCTACGACTTCCGCTCGGCCGTCCTGGCCGCCGTCAACCTCGGCGACGACGCCGACACCACCGGCGCCATCGCCGGCCAACTCGCCGGAGCCATCTACGGCGAAGACAGCATCCCCCCCGACCTCCGCCAATCCCTCGCCCACCCGCAACTCTTGAACGACTACGCGGAACGTCTTTGCAAACTTTAGCTTGTGTCGCCTCGATGGAATAGTTCAACACGGAGACACAGAGGGCAGAGAGAATAGACAGTACATTTTGTTTTTATTGAATAAAGTGGCTTGGTGCGTCATTTATCGCTCCCTGTCTTCCCTTAGTTTCTTCCCTTAGCGTCTTCTTCCTGCCCTTCGTGGGCAATCCCCCCCGCGATCAGCCTTCAAGCTCGGCC
>JBBRUM010000377.1:0-3947 GCA_038247815.1 Tepidisphaerales bacterium
GCCCTCGTCGTCTGCATCATCCAACTCCCCTTCGACTTTTTCGGTGGCCGCGTCATCGAAGGCAATTTTCGGCAGATCGATGTCAACTCCCGTTACAACTGGGGGCAGGCGTACCTCTTGGGCGTCACCCAGTGGGTGGTCCTCCTCACAATCACCGGCGCTCTCGTCGGCTGGATCGGCGTCGCCTTCCCGGGCAACTGGCCGGTTATCGCAGCCGCGACAGTAATGCTGCTCGCATTCGCCCAACTGGCCATTCCCATTCCCCCCGGGCCTTACGCCCGACCCGGTGTCGCGCGTAAACCTTGGATGGAACAGGTCCGGGCGGAACTGACTCGGCAGAAGTTAGTGGCCCCCAAGATCGCGTTTTACGAGCACGGCGAGCGTTCACTGGCTGGCGGCTGGTCCGGCGTTGGGCCGACGCGGATGTTGTGGGTCGCTCGGACGCTGTGGGAAGTTGCTCCGCGGACTACGGCTGCGCTGATTGCCCGTGAGCTGGGTCACCTTCGGATGGGTCACCGGTGGTTGTCGTTTTTTAGCACTGTTGCGTGGACTGTGTTCGGGTTCATCCTCGCCAACATGATCCTGCCCGCCCGATGGCAGGACAACGCGGCGTCGCTGGTGTTCGCGTTGTCAGCCGTGATGAGCACATGGTGCTGGATCAGTTTGTTATTCGTCTTCCCAGCGATGGGGCGGTGGCAGGTTTACTCAGCCGACGCTGCCATGCTCGAAGCCGGGTTTACACTTGACGAAGCATTGGCGGCGCTCAATCTGTTGTCCGAGCGGAACAAGCCCGACGAAACGCTGCCACCGGGAATCGCGTTTGTGTTTCACCCGATCCCGCCGATGAAGGCGCGACGGGATGCGCTCGTGAAGCTTTCCGAGGGAGGCGTCTGATGTCACTCATGCCGCGATTGATCTTTGCCCTGTCGGTTTGGACGTTGAACCTGATTGGCAGGAGCTTGCACTGCCAGGCCGCGCGGCCTTTTACTTACCGCCAGCCGCCGGGTTGGGCGTCAGGGGTGAACGGGGAGGGGGGGGGCTGTTATAAATATAGTGCGATCTTCTACTCGCTCGGAGCGGTTCTGCAAGATACTTTTATGTACCCGCTGACCGGGACGATGTGGCCCGGGTGCGTTTGCGGGGTGGTAATTGATCTTTCAGGAGTACTCCGATGACCTTCAAGACTTTGCTTCTCGCGACGGCGGCTGTGTCGATTTCCGGCTTATCCTACACCGCGCTCGCGGGTGACTGCGGGTGGAAGGCGGCAAAGGCCGCGCTGTGCTCGCCCACCCAGACCGTGTCAGTCGAAGGCAAAGCCGGCGGTTCTTGCTCGCCCGCCCAGACCGTCTCGACCGAAGGTAAAGCCGGTGGTGCTTGCTCGCCCGCGTCGGTCGTGTCGACCGAAGGTAAAGCCGGCGGCGCTTGCTCGCCCGCGTCGGTTGTTTCGACCGACAAGAAGGAAGGCGCCTGCTCGAGCGCGACCGTGTCGGGTGACGTCAAGAAGTCCGACGGCTGCTGCGGCCCGAAGAACCTCGCGACGGTCATCGCCAAGCACGACAAGCTCACGACCCTCGCGGGCCTGCTCAAGTCGTCGGGCTTGGACAAGGACCTCGCCGGTGAGAAGAAGCTGACGATCTTCGCCCCCACGGACGAAGCCTTCGCCAAGCTCCCCGAAGCCACCCTCGAAATGCTCGCCAAGCCGGAAAACAAAGACCAGCTCAAGGCCATTCTCACCAGCCACGTCGTTGACGGCGCCAACTCGTCGTGCTGCTTCACCGACGGCCAAGTCGTCAAAGCCGCCTCGGGCCAGGAACTCACCGTCACCGTCAAGGACGGCAAGGTTTCGGTCAACGGCGCCAAGGTTACCACCGCCAACGTCGAAGCCGGCAATGGCATGGTCCACGCCATCGACACCGTCATCCTCCCCGTCCGTGGCTAAGCCCGGTCGGTTTGCGAGACTCCAGAAAAAAGAACCCGCCCGGGCACCCCGGGCGGGTTCGTTTTTGCCTTGCCTTGCGAGGTCGGCGGGTGATCTAATAGCGCGGATGAATAAGCGATCCCTTGGTGTGCTTCTGTTCGCCGCGATGCTCGCAGGCTGCAATAATGTGAGCGGTAATGCGGTCCGTGGTTCGGGCACGCTGAAGTCGGAAGCGCGAACCGTCCCCGCGTTCTCGATGGTCTCCACCGCCGGCGCATTCGATATCGTGGTCACCCAAGGCCCCGTCACAAGCGTCGTCATCGAAGCCGACGACAACATCCTCCCCGAAATCCTCACCACGGTGTCGGGAACGACGCTGGAGATCAGCCCGAAAGCTTCCATCTCGCCCTCCAAGACCGTGGTCGTCCGGATCACCCACCCGTCGCTGCTGGGCGTCTCGATCGCGGGCTCGGGCACGGTGATCGCGATGAACCTCGACGTCCCCGCGTTTGACGCCGACATCGCCGGCTCGGGCAATATGAAGCTCGGCGGGAAAGCCTCCGCGCTGAGCATCAACATCGCCGGATCGGGAGATGTATTCGCCCCGAACCTCGCAGCCGAGAAGGTATCAGTCGGCATCTCCGGCTCGGGAAGTGCGGAAGTGTCGGCTGGGAGCTCGCTCAAGGCCAACATCTCGGGGTCGGGGTCGATTTTGTACTCGGGCGAACCGGGTTCGGTGGACACCAACGTGTCGGGCTCGGGCCGCGTGAAGAGGAGATAGTGGCTGAACGGCCGGGTACTGGGTTGGACCCTCTGCGCTATGACGGCGAAGGATTAAAGGGAGACATCAATGCCGCCTTTAATAACCTCTGCGTGGTCGGGGTCCAGAGGTCGACGCTGAGACTGAAGGCGCGCGGGCTGCACAAATCCGCGTCGGGCAATTGTTGTGTAAAGTGCCTGGCATGTCCTTGGCGAATTGGGGGAGGCAGGTTACTCTTTGGCATCTTAAGTGGCACAAGGATCATCAAGCAACTAATATCGCCCACTTTAGTGGGTCAGAAGGAATATGAAGATGCAGACCATCCAGTGTTTTGATCGTGAATCCGAGTGTTCACGTCTGTCGAGTCGGGGTTTTGGAGTTCGTCTGCCCGTCGGGCGGATCGTGCTGCTGGCCTCGGTGGCGGTGCTCGCCTCGGGTGCATCGCTGGCGTCGGCCGTGATGCTCACGACGCTGGTGCACTTTAACCACTCCCCCGTAGGCTTGAACTGGGGATCGGCCCGCCCCTTCGGCGGGCTGACCGTGTCGGGCAACACGCTTTACGGGACGACTTACTTTGGCGGCCCCGGCAACTTCGGCACGGTGTTCTCCGTCCCTACGACAGGTGGCACGCCCACTAGGGTTGCCTCGTTCCAAGGGAGGCAAAGTGGTAGTATCTTCATAACGTCCCTCGGGAAAAACCCCCATGGTCGGCTGACCCTGTCGGGCAACACCCTTTACGGGACGACCCAGGAACATAATCCTTTTGATTGGAGCCAGGGCACGATGTTCTCCGTCCCGGTGACCGGCGGCACCCCCACTATTTTGGAGGTGGGGGCGGAGTTCACTAGTTCTTGGCCTAGCCCAGTGATCGTCTCAGGGAGCAACATTTACCGGGTCGGCGGCGGCACGGTCTTCTCCGTCCCGGTCACCGGTGGCGCACGCACCACGCTGGCGACGTTCAGCGACGGGGGTGGAGCCTCCCATCTGACCCTCTCGGGCAACACCCTGTACGGGGTGGCCCAGAGCGGCGGGGCCAGCGGAGTCTCCACAGTCTTCTCTGTACCCGTTACTGGAGGCGCGATTACCACGCTGGCGACGTTCAATGGCACGGGCGGGGTTCAGTCCTATGACCCGCTGACCCTCTCGGGCGACACCCTGTACGGGATAACCGGCCAATGGAATGGCGTCGGCACCATCTTCTCCGTCCCAGTCACCGGCGGCACGATTACCACGCTAGCGACGTTCGGTGGCGACCAATTTCACCGACCC
>JBBRUM010000378.1:0-3939 GCA_038247815.1 Tepidisphaerales bacterium
AGTTGCCGTTGGGCTGACCGTTATTGCCCGGCGGGTTCCAACCGCCGGTGACGTCCGTGTTGAAAACTGTCGCCGCTTGGGCGAACGAACCGACACCGATAACCGCCGCGATTGCGGCGAGCATGTAACGCTTTATCTTGCACTCTCCCACTAAAAAGGTGAACAACTTGATCCAGCCGAAACGGCAAACGATCTTACAGTGTCAAAGTGTTTTATCTCACTATCATTACGGAGTCAACTGCCGCAGCACAGCCTGGCTGCAAAGGTGAAACTACTAATCCGACAAGAGCCCGGTGCGATCTTCTTAGGCGCTTACCCGCCGAGAAATTTGAATCCCATTACGCCCGGCGACGGCGAACCAGCGCCATCCCCGCCAAGCCGACAACGCCCAAAGCGCTCGGCTCGGGGATCACCGACACCACCACGTTGTCGAACAACCCGAAATAGTTCGCGGCCGGGGTGGGCACGCTCCCCGAAAACGGGTCCTGATAGCCGATGAACACGCTGCCGCTCGTCGGCCCGGTGTTGGCCACGTCGAAGACCGTCACGCCGTTCATCGTCATCACGATGTTGCCGCCGACCTCGGCGATGACAACGCTAACCCACGCGTTGCCCGGCGCGCCGACAAGCGGGCCGTTGGGGAAGAGGCCCGGGAACGGCGCCTGGCCGTTGTCCAGCCGGCCGGCCACCGACGTGCCGATGTAATTCACCACGTCGCGGCCGTTCGCCGCTGTCGCGGTCGTACCAAAACCGCCCTCGTTGGCGACGTGATACCAAACGCCGTCCGAGCCGGACTGAACGTTGCCCGTCCGCGAGTTAACGCCGACGCCGTCGGTGTTGATCCCGAAAAGTCCGATTTCGGTCGAGTTAATCAGTGCGCCGACGCCGAGGTACATGTCGAATTGAACCAGGATGTCGCCGCCGAAGTTGATCGATACGCCGCCGACCGCGGCGGTGACATTGATCCCGTTGATCGAGCCGGCCCCGGCGGCGGGCTTGTTGGCTTGCAGGAACAACCCGCGCGTCGCAGCCGCGCCCACCGGGGTGCTCGGGGCTTCGGCGATGTTGCGGGTCGAATAGTCGAACCCGAAGGTGATCACGTCCGTCGATCCCGCGATCTGGGTCACGTTAAACGCCGAAGAGGTCGTCGCGTCGTCGAACGTGTTCGAGAACAGCGCGGCTTGCGCCGTCACGGGAATCGCCATCGCCACCGCAAGTGCAATCATCGACTTTTTCATGTTTCTCCCATACCTGGTTCAATCGTCCAACGACTCCCACACACCAACTACCCGTTACGGCAGGACAATCTTGTCGACAAAGTCCGGGACCGCCACGAGAAAGCACTCATCGCTTTGAGATATTTGTCACATTGTCGAAACACCGGTCCCTACAACCGTCACAGTCGTCACAATCCCTCTCCATCGTTTTGATTTGGTCGTGCACCCGCCCGCGCTGCGGGGTCCCGTGGGGGGTGAGGTCAAGATGAATCTTGAGGCTCTTGAACCCGGTCGCACCAGCACTTTTGTGAGTTACGATGAAACTATCCATCGTCCGTAGGCTCTCCGTGACACTCGTCGCGACTCGGTTTCTCACATCGACCGGCACCCCTCCGGCTGGTGTGTGTGCCCGCGCGGTGTATTTCGGGAAAGAGCTTCCGACCGTCACCCGAGGGACGATGAACTGGTTCGTGGAGGTGGATACCCAAGGGCCTTCCCCACTAGATAGCTCGCGACGGTGGCACGGGGGCCAATGCATACACGTGGACCGGCAAGTGTGGCAGCGTCGTCGTCTCCGTTTTCGACGACGCGACGGCGGACGGTATGAACGAAAAAGGCTATCGTGGCCAGCATGCTCCATCTCGCCGAAGCCGAGTTCCCACAGTCGGCGGCGAGTAACGTCCCACCCTGTCCATCGGAGTAAGGGCACAGCACATGCTCGATAGTTTCGCGACGGTCGACGAAGCCGTCGCGGCGATGCGCAGGGACAAATTCCGAACGGTCACCACCTCCGCACCCGCTGGAGAAGCTGGCACGATCCACCCCTCCCTCCGATGCCTCCGGCGACTCCGGCGACTCCGCAATTTTCCAGTAAATCGGCGGAAAACTCGTTATACACCACAACTACGACCAGCAATTGTTGACCAACTCGCCGGTCTTCGAGAACCAGCTCGCACTCAACGCCTGCTGGAAGGACATCGGCGGAACGGTCATGATCCCCGGAACAAACCACTCGGCTTGTCGGTTCGTCCTCGCCAGTTTGCACATTAACGCCCCCCAAACAGTCCGGCGATACCCGCCAAGCCGTCGCCGACGTCTTGAGCGTCATGCGGAACGTGAGCGTCCCGCACGGCAATTCCACTCCCGGCCAGCCCAACCTCATCCACCCTTCGGCGCACCATCGCCGACCAGAATAACCTCACCTACTTCTTCGAGAGCACCTTCAGCCCCAGCCTCATCTCCGTCCGAATAAATGAACTCGACTTCCCCCCGCTTTGGCGTGCGGAACCTCACCCGGGGCGGCAACCCCGACCTCGCCGGCAACGAAACCGCAAACTTCAAACCGGCCAAGCCGTTCAACTTCCTCGCGTCAAATTGAAGAGGCGTACGTAAAAACCGAAGCACGCCAAAAACAAGAAAGCCGGTGGATCAATCATCCGGCTAAAGAGCCTTTGACCGTCGGACGGCCTCATACTTACCGATCAAGCTCCGCGAGTAGGACTCGAACCTACAACCAGCCGGTTAACAGCCGGCTGCTCTACCATTGAGCTATCGCGGAATGTTCCTTCCACAGACCCGTTGTCGGAGGCGAGGGGGGTGGCGGACCAAGCGAACAGAGTAGGATAGCCCGGCCACTGCCCGCGTCAAGCTGTTTCGGCAAACCCTGCCAGCGACTTCACTTGCCGCCGGGCACGGGCGGCGTGGAGGGGGTTTCGCTGGGTTGGGAGGTTGGGCGGGTGGCGGCGCGGCGGGCGAGTTCTGCTTGGACTTGGGGGAGCATTCGGGTCGCGGAGGGATCGGCGGGGTCGAGTCGGAGGGCTTGGGAGTAGTGGCGTTCGGCTTCGGGGAGGCGGTCGAGTTCGGCGTAGACGTCGCCGAGTTTGGATTGAAAGTCGGCGTTGGTTGCGAAGTAGGGCGCGGCGACGATGTAAAGGCGCAGCGCCTCGCGTGGCTGGCCGAGAAATGCCCGGGCGATTCCGGAGATGTAGTGGGCTTGGGGGTAACTCGGGAATGTCACGCGGGCGCGGTCGGCGTGCTCGAGGCTGGCGCGCATCATCCCGTCCCACTCGCCCCGCGGCATGCGGTACGCCGTCGTCTGAAGCCACGCGGCGTAGTTCGAGTTCATCATCGCCGACCTCGGCACGACCTCCAGTCCGCGCTGATAGAGCGTGGCGGAGTCCCGCCAGTTCCAGACCTGTCCCCACGTCAGCCCCGCCAAGACCCCACCCACCACGACACTCCCACCCAGCACCGCCCGCCCCGCCGCCGTCTCCCCCCACCACTGCCCCGCCCGACGATACACCACCCGCGCCGCCGCCCCCACCACCATCGCCACCCCCACCATCAGCGGATAGGCATAGTGGTCCGAAACCACCGAAAACGTCGCGAAGTCAAAGTCCTTCAGCCCCAGCACCGGTCCGACCGCGATCACCGCCAACGCTCCACCCGCCAGTGCCACCCGATCCCGCCACAACGCCAACCACACCACCACCCCGCCCACCAACACCGTGTTCCACACCCACCTACCCTCCGCAGTCACCCACGCAGCCGACCTGCCGTAATCCAGTGCGAACCCCCAAGGCATAACCACCTTCGCCAGGTAATGCCCCAGCGCATCCGTCGCCACCAGCGGCCGCAAATAGAACACCACCGGCTCGACGAGCGGCGCGGTCTGCCACATTGCAGTTGTGACAACGAACGGAATTGCCAGCACACTGCCTGA
>JBBRUM010000379.1:0-3930 GCA_038247815.1 Tepidisphaerales bacterium
ATCAACACATCGGCGGTGGTGGATCATGAGTGCGTAATCGGAGAGGGGGCACACATTGCGCCGGGGGCGGTTTTGGCCGGAAGGGTACGGATCGGTGCGGGCGCTTTTGTGGGGCTTGGATCGCGGATTATCCAATGTTTGTCGGTGGGAGAGGGAGCGGTGGTGGGGGCAGGGGCGGTCGTATTGCGGGACATTGCCGCAGGGGTAACGGTGGTGGGTGTGCCGGCGAAAGTGATCAGAGCAAAGACCTAAAATGGCCGATGAAAGAACCTGTGCTATCATTTGCACAGAGCTATTTTCACACGGAGTTTCCAATGATGGGGCAGCTGGGAAACGAGGCAGCCGTTCGTGCGACGGTCGAACGGTTGGCGCTGGATGCGCGGAATTTGCGCCGTTCAGTTGAGCACGCACGGACAGAGGGCGACAAGCGGGTGCTGAACCGACAGCTTGCCGAGATTCAGGTCCGGATGGACCAGCTCAAGGCGACGTTGAGGTAGGCTTGCGGTATGGTGGCGGGCCATGGTTTGGCCGGTGATTGGGTTGGTCGGGGTGGGTTTTCTCCTGAGTTTCGGGCTGACGTTTGTCGTTCGCGCGGTGGCGCTGCGGTTGGACTTCGTCGACAAACCGGGGGGTCGGAAGGTACACGCGAAGGTGACGCCGCTGGGGGGAGGGGTTGCGATCTTCTGGGCGATGGTTTTGCCGCTGCTCGGCGTGGTGGCGTTGCCGTACGTTGTCCCCGTCGACCATCTCCTACGGGATTATGTGGGGGGGATCGCGGTACAAACTCGACTTTTGCTAACGATTGTGGGGGCGGTGGCGGCGATGCATGTGCTGGGGCTGATAGACGACCGCCGGGCGATGGGGCCGTACACGAAGTTGCTCGCCCAGTTTCTGATTGCGGGGGGGTTGGTGGGACTGACGGACTTGCGTGTGCTGACGACGCTCGGACCGGTGGTGTCGGCTGGGGTGACGGTGATGTGGATTGTTGCGATCACCAATGCGTTTAACTTTCTTGACAACATGGACGGGCTGAGCGCGGGGATTGCGGCGGTGGCGTCGCTGGCGTTTTTGATCACGACACTGCTGATTGGTCAATTTTTCGTAGCCGCGGCGCTGGCGCTTCTTCTGGGCGCGTGCTTGGGGTTTCTGTGCTTCAACTTCGCGCCGGCGAGCATTTTCATGGGGGACTCGGGGAGCTTGGTACTGGGATTTCTGCTGGCGGTGCTGACGGTGCGTACGACGTTCTTGCCGCCGGGGGAGGATTTGGTGAGCTCTTGGTACACGGTGTTCGCGCCGGTGATGGTGCTGGCGGTTCCGCTGTACGATCTGGTGGTGGTGAGTGTGATTCGGATGAGTCAGGGACGGAGCCCGTTCAAGGGGGACACTAATCACTTTTCGCACAGGCTTGTTCGGCGGGGCATGAGCAAGCCCGGGGCGGTGCTGTGCATTTACCTGATCACGGGGACGACGGCGGCGGCGGCGGTGGTGCTGCCGCACGTGCACTCGGGGTTTGCGGCGTGCGTGCTGTTTGCACAGACCGTGATGATTCTTGCGGTGATTTTCGTGCTCGAGCGGGGGCGGAATCTTGTGGTGTTTCCGGAGGCGAAAGCCAGTGTTGGCGGCGGGGGCGGGGGTCAGCCATGAGTGTTGCCCAAGTTCAAGTCGCCGAGGACGAGGTGCCACTGGTTGCGCCGGAGCGGCTGACGCAGGTTGCGTTCATGGTGTTGCTGGCGCTGATGGTGGCACGGGCGACGATGGTGGAGCTGGTTCGGGATCCGTTTCAGGTTTCGCCGGGGCAGGCGTACACGCCGCTGGGGACGGGCCCCGGGGCGACGTTGGTGCTGAACATGCTGTGTTTGCTGCCGGCGGCGCTGGTGCTGGTGCGGCGGGTGGTGTCGGGGGAGTATGTGCTGGGAAGGTCGTGGGGGGCGTTGGTGTGGGTGGGGATGGGGCTTTTGGCGGTGGGGTCGGGGGCGTGGGCGTCGGATGCGTTTTCGGCCGTGGTGACGGGTTCGACGCTCGTGGCGGCGGGGGCGATGGCGTGGGCGGGGGCGCAGTTGGTGCGGTCGTGGGCGCGGTTTCGGGTGGTGCTGGCGGTGTGCGTGGGGTTGCTGGCGGTCTATGTGGCGCAGGGGTTGTACTACCGATTTGCCGAGCTGCCGATGTTGCAGGAGCAGGTCGAGCGGTCGAAAGACCGGATATTGCGTGAGCGGGGGTTTACGCCCGGCACGTTCGCAGCCGAGCAGTTCATGCGGCGGATCTCCGGCGGGGAGATGATCGGGTTTGGGAGTTCGCCGAACACCTACGCGGCGATGCTGGTGCTGCTGGGGGTGGTGAGCGGCGGGCTGCTGGTGCAGGGGATGCGAGACCGGCGGGACGCGATGTTGCTGCTGGTGACGGGGGCGGCGATTGGGCTGGGTGTGTGGGTATTGTCGTATACGCGTAGCACGACGGCGTGGGCGACGCCCTTGATGGCGGCTGGGGTGGTGGCAGTGGGGTGGAGGTTGCGGGGGGTGATAGCGGAGCGGCGGCGGACATTTTTCGTGCTGGGGGTTGGACTGTTTGTGGGGGCGATGGCGGCGGTGGTGGCGCACGGGATGTATCACGGGACCTTGCCGGGGGCGTCGCTGAATTTTCGGTGGCGTTACTGGGTGGGGTCGTGGTCGCTGTTCCGGGAGCACATGGGGTGGGGGGTGGGGTATGCGAATTTCGGGCCGTTTTATCTGGCGCACCGATTGCCGGCGGCGGCTGAGGAGATCAAGGACCCGCACAATTTGTTTGCGCGGTTTGGAACGGAGTTGGGGGTGGTGGGGCTGGTGTTGTGCGGGGTGTGGCTGCTGCGGAGCGGTTGGGAGGCGACCCAGGCGGCGACCGCGCCGCGGAGGCGGGGGCTGACGATCGGGCCGATGGGGTTGGCGGGGGTGGTGGCGCTGGCGACGGCGCTGAATGTGGTGCTGACGATTGACTGGACGGCGGGGTCGGACTGGGTGGTGTTGGAGTTGTTTAAGAGGCTGATGTTCGCGGGGGTGCTGGTGGTGGCGGCTGCGCTGTCGGTGGTGGTGTCGACGACGGACGCGCGGGGGGAGGATGCGCCGGCGGAGCTGGCGCTGCTGGCGACGGGGGCGGGGCTGCTGGTGTTTTTGGTGCACAATTTGATCGACTTCTCGTTTTTCGAAAACGGGGCGATGGCGGTGGCGGCGGTGCTATTCGGGTCGGTGGTGGGAGTTCGCGGGGTGGCGGGGACGGGAGGGAATACGGGGAAGGCGGGGCGGGTGGTGGCGGGGGTTTGGCTGGGGGTGATTGGCGTGTCGCTGGTTGCGTTCACGGCGGTGGTGGTCAACCCGGCGCTGCGCGGCGAGACACTGGCGCGGCGCGGCGACGAGAGCATGCGGACGGCGGTCCGGCCCGACCGTGAGGGGGGCGGGGTGTGGAGCGAGCGTGTGCAGCAGGCGGCGCTGGAATACCGCGCGGCGTTCGATGCGATGCCGTGGAACGCGGACTACGCGGTGCGGTCGGCGCGGGCGTGGATCGTGGGGAGGATGGGCTTGCCGAACATCCGGGAGATGCTGGACCTGGCGATCGCGGCGGACCCGCGGGCGATTCAGTCTCGGTTGGACCGGGCGCGATTGGAGCTTCAGGTGCCCGAAGGGGATGTGGGGCTGGCGCTGGATCAGCTTCGGGCGGTGAGTCGCATCAACCCGACGGACGTGGGGTTGCGACTGGAGTTTGCGGAGACTTTGGCGCGGGCGGGCAGGACGGAGGAAGCGCGGGGCGAGATTCGCAGGGCGCTAGATTACGACGACAAGTTGGACCCCGCCGAGCCGAAGCGTATGTCCGCCGAAAAGCGCCGGGACGCCGAGCGGCGAATCGAGTCGCTGGCGGCCGCGCCGGCCGCCAAGCCCTAGCCCGGGAGTTCGGCGTTGTGGGAGA
>JBBRUM010000380.1:0-3927 GCA_038247815.1 Tepidisphaerales bacterium
CCCCCTCCCACCCCCTACAACCGCACCCCCATTCCGGGGGGGCAAGTTATCGGGAGG
The DNA here is from genome assembly GCA_038247815.1 of Tepidisphaerales bacterium. Classification (GTDB taxonomy): domain Bacteria; phylum Planctomycetota; class Phycisphaerae; order Tepidisphaerales; family Tepidisphaeraceae; genus JBBRUM01. Next base: position 58 of record JBBRUM010000380.1, read on the forward strand.
GCCCAAATCTTGCCCCTCCGGTGCTTGGATTGCATCTGTCTCTCTAGCCAGGTCCGTCCGACTGTCTTCCGTGGCAACCAAACTCTCGGTCGCCGCTACGGAAATTCTTCAGTCTTAGGAATCGTCGCAGGCAAGCCTCCGCAACGAGACGCCGTATTCGGTTCTTGTTAACAATGTCGTCCCCGGTGGACCCTGCGTATAGATTGGAAGGTTAGGAGAAATGCAACTGATCGTGGACGTACCAAGAAACAGCCTCGGCCATCCGCCCCGCACCCTCTTCGGCTACGAGGTTCTCTCCTTCCTTGGGGAAGGAGCCTCCTCAGCCGTTTACGCCGTCACAGACCCCGCCACCGGCCAGGTGTATGCCCTCAAGCACGTTCTCCGCAAAGACGACAAGCATCAGCGATTCATCGACCAACTCGTCAACGAGTTCGAAGTCTCCAAGAAGGTCAACCATCCCAACGTCCGCAAGTGCGTCGAGTTCAAAACCGCCAAGACGATGCTCCTCACCGTCACTGAAGCCGTCCTGGTCATGGAACTCGTAGACGCACACCCCCTTGACGACGAGCTACTGGAAAAGGCCGGCCCTAACGGCGCTCAATCCGACCTCGCTTGGACCCTGCACGTCATGACCCAAGCTGCCCGAGGTATGGCCGCGATCCAAGTGGCCGGCTTCGTCCACTGCGACATGAAACCGGGCAACATCATGATATGCCCCGGCGAAGCCTGCAAAGTCATCGACCTCGGCCAAGCCTGCGTCTCCGGCACCGTTAAAAAGCGCATCCAAGGCTCCCCCCACTTCATCTCCCCCGAGCAGTTTAAGCTCGAACCCGTCACCTTCCGCACCGACGTCTTCAACTTCGGCGCAACCCTTTACTGGGCCCTCGCCGGCCGCCACGTCTCCACCCACTACACCCGCGCCAAAGGCCTCACCAAAGGCCCCGCCGAAGACTCCCCCACCCCCGCCGACCTCCGCCCCGGCGTCCCCCTCGACCTCTCCGAACTCACCATGCACTGCCTCCGCTCGAAAGTCCTCGAACGCCCGGAATCCATGTCCGAAGTCGCCAACCGCCTCGAAGCCATCCGCCTCTCCTCCGCCCAGGCGAACATGGCCGTGGCGTAACCCCAACCGCCCACGTCGGCGCGATTGCCAACTTTTTCGCTTTCAATCGCTCGGACCTTCCCCGTATCCACCTGCGAAATAACACGCCTCCCCTCCTACCCCCCCCACCTACCCCTCCGAGTCTTCAAACAGCGGTGTGCTCAGATATCTCTCGCCGAATGAGCACATGATCGCCACGATTACTTTTCCCTTGTTTTCCGGCCTTGCCGCCACTTTCGCGGCTGCGGCCATGTTACCGCCACTGGAAATGCCGCCGAGGATTCCTTCTTCCTTGGCCAGGCGACGACCCCACTCGAAGGCTTCCTCGTCGGTCACTTGGAGCACCTCGTCGATCAGGGGCAGGCTGAGGTTGTCTGGGACGAATCCTGCGCCGATTCCCTGAATCTTGTGGCGGCCGGGTTTGACCGGTTCGCCGTTGCGGGTTTGGGTGATCACGGGCGACGCCACGGGTTCGACGGCGATGGCTTTGAACGACGGGCGGCGCTGTTTGATCACGGTGGAGACTCCGGTGATCGTCCCGCCCGTGCCCACGCCGGAGACGAGGAAGTCGACGTTGCCGCCGGTGTCGGCCCAGATTTCCTCGGCCGTTGTTTTGATGTGGATTTCGGGGTTGGCGGGGTTTTGAAACTGCTGGGGGATGAAGCTTTTGGGGTTTTCCTTGGCGATTTCCTCGGCTTTGTTGATCGCCCCACGCATGCCATCCGCCGCCGGCGTAAGCACCAGCTTCGCCCCCAGCGCCTTGAGCAGCCGACGCCGCTCGACCGACATGCTCTCGGGCATCGTCAGCACCAGCTTGTACCCCTTGGAGGCACACACAAACGCCAGCGCGATCCCCGTGTTGCCCGACGTCGGCTCGACGATGAGCGTGTCCTTGTCGATCTTCCCGGCCCGCTCGGCGACCTCGATCATGTTCAATCCAATGCGGTCCTTCACCGACCCCAGGGGGTTGAAAAATTCGCACTTCGCCAGCACGGTCGCTCCCCCGGCTGGGACAAGCCGGTTGATCCGCACCAGCGGAGTGCCGCCGATGGTTTCCGTAATGTTGTCAAAAATCCGACCCTGGGGCTTAAGTGCCATGATAAGTATTCCTTGAAAAACCAATCCTTACAAAATCACACTCGACGCCGTCCGACCCACCCCGCCGACGGTTACGACTTCTTCCACAAACCTCGCCCCGCCCCCGGCAGCCTCGTCCAGCCGCCAGCTCTTCATCTCTCCCGAAACGCCCCCGAGAACCGAAACAATCACATATGAGTACACCGCCCACGCCCACTCCAGATCCGTCGCGCTCGGCTTAGCGGCTGCGTCCGGGTGCGAGTGGTAAAACCCGACCACATCCCCCGTTCGCCCAGCCCGCAGCATTTCCTCCCCGGAAATCGTAAATCGCCGCCCCCGCTCCCCCGCCGTCGCCCCGTTCCCCGCCGGCCAGAGTTTCGTCACCCGTCTCATCCCCAGCTCATCGAGCCCGATCAAAATCCCGCAGCACTCCTCCGGATACGCCCCAGCCGCCAGCGCACGAATCTCCTCAGCGATTTCCTGCGGAAGTTGTAACCCTTCAGCTTCCATCCGATCCCAAAATCCGAGCCGACCAGAAACTAATTCCCACTTATCCTAGAGGGATTAGGCCCATCGTCAAGTCACCTCCCAAATCAAGTCCCCACCCACCTGTCGTACAGCCCCCGGGCTTCCTCCTCCATCCCTGCCCCGACAAACTCGATGAGCATTCGGCCGTCGGTAAAGATCGTGGCGCTGCGGACTTGGCCGTCCTCGGCTGGGTGGAGTCGCACCATGTGCCGTGAGCCGCGCACCTCGCCCAGGGGTGCCCACCTTGCGGCGAGGGCGACCAGGTCTAGGGTCGTTGGTTTGGGGGCAAGGATCTGCACGGTGTTTCGTCCGCAGAGGGAGACGGCTGGCTGAACGGGGGAGTTCAGGAAATCGAGCTGCCCGCCCCTGCACGCCGGGCAGCCGGGGTCGGTCATGGCGATGGTGGCGAATCGCTGGGTCCAGAGGTCGACTGACAGCAGTGTGTCGGGGACCCATTGCGGCTGGCAGATGAGGCGGAGGCAGGTGTTGGCTTGGAGGGCGCCGATGGTGGCGGTTGCGGTGTTGAGGACGCCGGCTGTGTCGCAGGTGGGGAGCTCCCCTGCGGCTGGCGGTTGCCAGAACAGGCAGCGGAGGCACGCCCCCCCCCCGCCCGGCCAGAACCCCGCCACCCTGCCGACCGTACCCACCGCCCCGCCGTACACCCACGGCAAGCCCGTGCGAATGGCGGCGTCGTTGATGAGGTATCGGGTTTGTGCGTTGTCTGTGGCGTCGATCACGACAGTCGCGCCGGCTATGAGATCGAGCACATTGCCCGCGTTGAGGTCGGTGGTGTGAACTCCGAGGCCGATCCCCGGATTCACCTGTGCCAGTCGCCGCCCCGCCGCCACGGCTTTGGCTTCCCCGACATCAGCCGTCGAGTACAGCGTCTGCCGCTGGAGGTTGGAAATCTCCACCGTGTCCCGATCCACGAGTTCCAACCGCCCCACGCCCGCCCGCGTCAACAAATCCGCCGCCACCGACCCCAACGCCCCCAACCCCACCACTACCACCCTGGCCCCAAGCAACCTCCCCTGCCCGTCCAGCCCGATCTCCGGCAATCGCACCTGCCGGGCATACCGCTCCCCACCCGCTTGCCCGCCCTGCCCCCCCCCGCCGCCCACACCACTCTCCACATCCCCACCTCTCTCCACACGCCCGCCTCC
>JBBRUM010000381.1:0-3920 GCA_038247815.1 Tepidisphaerales bacterium
AGATCTCTTCAGGAAGACCTACGCGGAGAAGGTGTTGGTGGTCTTGCCGGGGCAGGTAACTCCGGCGCACTTCCATCACTACAAGATGGAGGACATCATTGTTCGGGGCGGGGGCCGGCTGGTGGTGCGGGTGTGGAACGCGACGGAGGATGACACACTGGCGGACACGCAGCTTCGCGTGCAAACGGACGGGGTCGAGCGGGTGGTGGTGGCGGGGGGCGAGATAGTGCTCGGGCCGGGCGAGAGTGTGACGCTGCCGCCGCGGATGTACCACGCATTCTGGGGGCACCCGGCCGACGGCCCCAGCGTGGTCGGCGAGGTCTCCAAGGCGAACGACGACCATACGGACAACAGATTCCTCCAGCCGATGGGAAGGTTCCCCGCGGTGGAGGAAGACGAGCAGCCGTACCGCTGGCTGGTCGGCGACTACGCGCGGGTGCTGGCGAAGTAGATCGTCGGCGTTTATGGCGCCGTGATCTCGTACCACGCCGTGCCCGAAGCCGGAGACAGGCGGACTTTGTTGTTGGTGGCGTCGAGGGGCGGTTTGCGTTCGCCCGTGGGGGTCAGGGGGTGGACGGCGAGGGTGCGACCGGTGGGGAGGGTGAGGTCGGCGGAAATGCCTTCGATGTGGACCGGGCCGGTGCCCCACCGGTCGGAGACGGAGGTGCGGTCTGCGTTCCAACCCATCCCGGGGTTCTCCGCCCGGCCGAGGATCGTGAGGAGCATGCGTTTGCTGGTGGCAAGGGGCTGACCGTCGAGGGGGACGAGAGTCATCGAGGCGAACTGGTTGCCGAACTCGTCTACGGCGAGCTTGAACGGAAGCGCGTCGATGGCCGCCCCGCCGAGGAATCCGGTGGCGACGACGGCACGGGCTGAGCGGGCGAGGTAGATCGCGCCGTGGGGGCCTTTGGTCATCACGGCGTTGTCGCCAGGCTTGCCGGGTACCTTGGATTGCGTGATCGTGCGGTCATCGCCCGGCGCGCGGCGGCTGATGGCGACGCGGGTGGTGAACAGGTCGGGCACGCCGCCGCCGAGGCGCCACGCGGTTGACGTTGCCCAGACGTCGCGGTGCAGGTCGGCTGGGACGGAGAGCGTGACGGTGCTGGCGAGGGGGGAGATCAGGCCCTCGCGGAAGATCAGGGCAGCCGACGGGTTAAACGCCCACTTGGCGGGGTTGGAGCTTTGGTCGAAGAAGCCTGTGATGCGATCGGTGGGGACGTTGGGTCCGTACTGGGCGTATGAAAAGGTGTAAATCTTGTCCCAGTCTTGGAGCGCGCCCCAGGAGCTGGTCATGGGCATCATTTCAGAGGCGAAGTCGTTGGGGGCGGGGTGGTCGTATTCGGAAACGGAGAAGGGTTTACCTGCGACGCGGTGTGTGGCGAGGTCGCCGAGGGTGGCGAAGTCGCCGCGGGAGAAGGCGTCGGTGAGGGAGGCTTGTCTAACGGTCCAGCTTCGGGGGTTCCAGTCGCCGTTGGAGAAGGTGGGGTGGTTCCAGTAGGAGTGGGAGTCGGTCCATTGGAGGCGAGCCTCTCTGGCCAAGCCGCCCGTGCCGCCCCACTGGATTTGGGTGTCGGCGGTGAGGCCTTTGGCGCCGAGGTCTTTCTGGAGGAAGTCGAACATTTCCTCCGCGAAGCGCCGGTCGACGTCGGTGATGAACAGCCGCCAGTCGGCTTGGACGTTGGGCAGTGCGGCGCCGGTGGGGAGCGAGACGTTTCCAGTGTCGAGCGATTCGCCGGCGGCGAGGGGTTCCCCGCCGACGCCGGGGTAGAGCTTGACGTTGCGGATTCCGACGCGTCCGGTGACCGCGCCGAGCTGTAGGGCCATCCGCTGGGCGGCGGCGTCGCCGGCGCGGAAGACCAGGCGTTGGGTGGTCCATTGCTCGGTGAGGGGGACGGTTCCGTTGAGGCCTTGGTTGTCCCAGGGTGCGCCGTTGCGGTCGATACTGACACGGAGGGAGCGGGGGGGGGATGCTTGGGCGTCGAATTCGAGGGTGTGGATTTTGTCGGTCTGGGGGGTTGGGATTTCCAGGATGCCCTGGGCGTGCCACTCCGTGCCCGAGGTGCGCTGGACGACAAACTGTGCTTCGGGCGGGCCGTCGGTCGGGGGGGCTTTATCGGTCGCGGCGGCATTGTCGGCAGGGCCGGGCTGGAGGTCGAGTTGACTGTCGCCGGGCATATTGGGGGACCATCGCGCGGCGGAGGTGAGCAGGGTCTTACCGGGCCTGTCGGCGTCGTTCTTCCAAGCGGCCAGGAGCTTGGTTTGGTTCGTGTACTTCTGGCGGAGGAATCGGACCCACTGGTTGCGTAGGTCTTCGCGGAAGACGGGGGGAAGTTGGGCGAGGCCCGCGCCGGGCTCCTCGCCCGGCCAGCCGGCGGCTGCGTTTTCGTTGTTGATTTCCAGGAAGGCGACCGCCGGGTCGGTGGCCATCGGCTGGTTGTCACGGTAGGGGTTGGGGGCGGTGAGGATCTGGCGTGCGAAGGCCTTTTGGTGGTCGATGAAGAATCGGACGAAGCGGTCGACCTTTTTCTGATAGTTCGTCGTCATGGAGGAAGAAAGTGCGTCGGTTCCGTCGGGGGCGCCGTCGGCTGCGGAGAGTTGCTTGGAGACCTTCAGGTTGAAGTTGATGTAAATCCCGTTGCGGGCGAGTGCGGCGACGAGGTAGTGGAGCTTGTCGAGCTGGGCGGGGTCGATGACTTTCTTTTGTTGGGTGCGGTCCCAAATGCTGCCCTGCGAGGCGATGGCCCAGGGGTTGTCGAGGTGGTGGAGGCGGACGAGGTTGACGCCGTATTTGGCGAGGCGGGCGGCCACGGCGTCGGCGGAGGCTTTGTCCGGGAAGGCTTCGCCCGCGCCGAAGTTGGTCGCCCAGAACCGGACGCGTTTTCCCGTGCCGGCTTCGGTGAAGTGGCCGCCGACGACCTCGATGCGCGGCAGGGGCTTGCCGACGCGGTTCATTGCGGAGAGGTCGGTGGCGACGCCGGACTTGGCGTCGTCCCAGGGAATGACGAACGGGACGAAGCGGTCGGGCAGGGCGACGATGGGAGCCTCCGTGGTCGCCGAGGGGCCGCGAACGCTGAGTTTGCGGAGCTCGATCACTCCGACTGTCGCGCCGGCTTGGAACGCGGGCAGGCGGGCGGTGTCGCCGGGTTCGTTCGTGGCGGTGAAGGTGAACTCGAAGGTTTTCCACGCCGGGGCGAGTTGGATGGTTTCGAACAAACCGGCACTGTCGTACTCCGGGACGTCTTTAATAGCGGCGATGGAGAGGGGCCGGGGTACGGTGCTGCGGGCTTCGAAGGTCAGGGTGTACTTCGCGCCCGGGACGAGGGGCTTGCCGGCTTGGTACATCTGTACGTGCCAAGGTTGGCCGCCGGGGGATGTGATGGAGAGTTTGAGTGTGGTCCCGTCGCCGGTGAAGGTGGAAATGGCGCCGGCGTGGTTTTCGTGGGTCCAACTTGCAGCGGCGAGGGGGTCGCGGAGCAGTTCGACGTCAACGGGTGCGGCGGCTTGGGCGGCCGCCACCGCCATCGCACCCGCCCGTCCCGTCCCAGGCGCCGCCGTTAAGGTAAACAAACCCGCCACCGCCAGTACCAACAACGATCTCGCCCAACGCCTTGCCATCATGGATGCTCCTGAGAAAGTAGGGGATGTTCTGCTTCCTACACGCGACCCGTGGGAACGTTGTACCCGGCGGCTTCCAATCGGTCACACTATCCCCCCAAAAACAGACGGGCGTCAGCCGCCCTCGGCCGACGCCCGCCAAAATCGCCCTCGGTCCGCCCGCCTACCGAACGCCCATCAGCACTTCCATCGTGAGCTGGTCGAGCTTCTCGTAGTGAAGCGGGGCCTTGGCGAGCTCGATGCGGTCCAGGTCCATCGCGGCAAGGGCCTTGGCGCTGGCGGCGGAGTGGCCCTTGAGGACCTTC
>JBBRUM010000382.1:0-3900 GCA_038247815.1 Tepidisphaerales bacterium
CACGACATCGCTCGGTGCCAACGTCGAAGGTCGCATCGAACTTGCCCCAGGTACCCATCGGTCCTCAACCCTTAATTTGGGGGCGGGCTCGAGCTCAGCGTCGATTTCCCAGTCCGGGGGCTCGCTCCAGTCCACAACGATCAACATTGGCAATCCCACCGGTTCCGCGGACTTCAACTCTTGGTCGTACTCCATGTCGGCCGGGACCCTCGGCACCACCAACTTCATCGTCGGCGTCAGTGCCAATGGCATTTCTAGTTTCAACCAGTCCGGCGGCACGGCGACCGTTTCTGGATCAGTCATTCTCGGCAACGCCGCTGGCTCATCGGGTTTATCCTCCGTGTCCAACGGAAGCTTCAACCTGGCGGGCACCCGGTTTCACTTGGGAAATGTCGGCAACGGACGACTCACCCTGTCGGGAGCCGCCGTCGTTTCCGCACCCGCTGTCACTCTCCGGGTTGGCAACGACGATCAAGCCACCGGGACCGTGATTCTCTTCGGCAACGCATCACTCATCTCCGCCACGCTGAACGTCGGCCATTTCGGGTCGGGTACCTTCTCACAATCCGGCGGAACCAACACCACCCGCAACCTCAACATCGGACTTAACTCCAAGTCCTCCGGGCGGTACCCCCTTGCAGGCGGAAACCTCCAAACCACCAACACCTTCGTCGGCGTTAGCGGCGCGGGGAACTTTTCCCAGTCGGGCGGGACACACACCGCTGCTGGCTCGATCATCGTCGGGCAGAATGTAGCTTCCGCCACCTATACCTTCAGCGGGGGTGCCGTCTCGACCCAGTTCGTCACGGTTGGCGATGGCGACTTTTCAGTCAGCGCAAACGGCGCCTTCATTCAATCGGGTGGAAGTGCATCGGCCACCGAGCTCAAACTGGCATTGGGGAGCGGGAACACCGCGTCTTACGCCCTTTCCTCCGGCACACTCGGCACGAGTAAATCCATGATCGGACTTTCCGGCGACGGCACTTTCGCCCTGTCCGGCGGAACGCACAACGCCACCGCACTCCAACTCGGCGTCGGCTCCTTCGGCACCGGCGTGTACCTCATTTCTGGCGGCACGCTGAGCACCAACCAAACCACCGTTGGCGTTTCCGGCAACGCCAACTTCACTCAAACCGGCGGGCTACATACCTCGCTCTTCTCGCTCGTCTTGGCGAATAACTCATCGAGCTTGGCCACGTACCGGCTGTCTGGCGGGGTGCTTCAAGTCCCGACGTTCGGCGGGTTCGCGAGCGTTCCGACGTTTCTGTTTGACGGCGGCACCTTCCGCCCCACCGCCACCACCGCCGCGCTCTTCAACTTCTTCTATCCCCAAATCTCCGCCGGCGGCGCTATCATCCACACCCGCGCCTTCAACATCACCCTCACCACCTCCGTCGTCAACGATCCCATCATTCCCACCACCGACGGCGGCGTGAAAAAAATCGGCACCGGCACCCTCTCCGCCTCCAACACCCACTTCGGCCCCACCACCGTCGACGCCGTAATCCTCTCCGTCCCCTTCAACGCCGCCCTGGGCAACGCTTCCACGCCGGTCGTTATCAACCCCGGCGCACACCTCAGCTTTTCCGGCTCGACCACGACTTCACGCGCCTTCCAATTTTTCTCCGGCACGATCTAAACTGCCCCCGCCACCACCCTCACCTTCTCCAACGCCACCGTCTCCGGCGGCCAGATCTCCTCGGGCGGCCGGTTACAACCTCACGAACAACACCACACTCAACGCGGTTACCACTCTCCCCGGCTCGCAGCTCTTCCTCACCTCCGGCGCTGCCACGCTCAACGCCGTCATCCTCCGCGGCTCCCTCACTCAGTCCTCCGGCACCTCCCTCGCCCTCCCGGACACCTGATTCACCCCCTCCGCCAACGTCGTCCTTGCCGGCCCCGCAACCACCTCCGCCCTGCTCTCCGAAGGCTCACTTGTTGTCTCCTCCAGCGCAACCCTCACCAACTCGGGCTCGAACATCACGTTTTCCTCCGGCTCGCGCACCACGATCGGCTCCGGTGCCACCCTCGCCGGAGGCCCGGGCGTTGACCTCCTTGGCTTGCTTGTCAACAACGGAACGCAGTCTGGCCCGCTGAACATTCTCTACGGCGGCCTTGCCAAGGGCGCGGGCACGTTCGGATCCATCTCCATCGGCGACGGCGGAACCTTCTCGCCCGGCAACAGCCCCGCAGCCGTCACCTCCGAATCCTCCACCTGGTCCCCCGGCGGCAACTACACCGTTGAACTCCTCGACGCCCTTGGCACCCCCGGCAACGGCTTTGACCAGTGGAACATCAATGGCGACCTGTTCATCTCCTCCGGCCTGACCCTCAACTCCGTCTTCACCGTCTCCCTCGTCTCACTCTCCTCGACGTCCACCGCCGGCCTGGCGAGCAACTTCATCCCCGGCTGCCCGTACTTATGGCCGATCGCCACCATCTCCGGCAGCGTCACCGGCTTCGACCCAGCCAAGCTCAACCTCGACCTCTCCCGCCTTCGCCAACCCCACCTTCCAAGGCACCTTCGCCCTTACCCTCCCCAACCCCGCCGCCCCCGGCGCTATAACCCTCTTCCTCGCTTACACCCCCCCCGCCATCCCCGAACCCGCCCACCTCGCCCTCCTTCCCCTCGCCGCCCTCCCCCTCCTCCGCCGCCGCAGATAGCCTTCCCCACCCCCCCGTGCCACCGCCCCCGCAACCGGGTACTCTCCCGTGCGCTAAGCTTTACGCCACCCGCACACACCCCTCCATGATCCTCCGCTCACTCACCTACTTCCGCCCCGAGCTTCCCCGCATCGTCACGTCCTTCGTCATGGTCTCTGCCGGGACGTTTCTTGGCTTGGTGCCGCCGTTGACGATCGCGCTGCTCGTCGACCTTTTTTCAGCCGATAAGTCCGCCACCACCGCCACCTGGCTGCACGCGTTGTGGAACACTGTCCGCCCGGAGTCCGTTCCGGCACAGATCCTCGCGCTCACCTTGATCACGCTCGCCGTTCGGCTGCTCAAGGAGCTGCTGCAGATGTACCAAACGCTGCTGAACATCCGCATCGGCTACCACGGGCTGATGAACGTCCGCTGCGACCTCTTCCAAAAGCTCCAGCAGCTCTCGATCGGCTACCACCGCGCCCAGCCGCAGGGCGACGCAATCTACCGCCTCTCCTGGGACACCTTCGGTTTTCAAACGCTGTACAACGTCATCTTCGGCTCGCTTTCGCACGTTCTCACGCTCGTGTTCATGCTCGGCTTGATGTTTTCCTTCGACTGGAAGCTCACGCTCGTTTCGCTCCTGGTCGTCCCACCCCTGCTCTACGCCATCAAGTCGTACTCCTCCCTCATGCAGGACTACTCCACCGCCGCCAAGCAAGCCGACTCCAAACTCACCACCACCATCCAGCGCTCCGTCGCCGCCATTTCCCTCGTTCAAGCCTTCAACCGCCAAGCCGACGAACAACTCCGCTTCACCTCCACCGTCGAATCCTCCATCTCCGCATGGATGAAGCTCCACAAAAAAGAAGTGCTCTACTGGCTGATCCTCGGCGCGATCTTCACCATCTCCTCTACCCTCCTCTTCGGTATCGGCGGATACCTCGTCTATCAGGGCGCCCTCACCATCGGCTTGCTCACCGCCTTCATGGCCTACCTTCAGGGCTTCTACGACCCGCTTAACCGACTCTCCGCCTCCGGCAGCGCCTTCCAAGGCGGCCTCGCCGGCGTCAAACGCGTCCTCGAAACCCTCGACCTCCCCACCGCCATTCAAGACACCCCCCAATCCCAACCCCTCCCCCTCCAACCCCGAACCCTCGAACTCCACAACGTCTCATTCTCCTACCAACTCGCCCAACAAAAACTGCTCCCCCCCCAACCCCCACTCCCCCCACCCATCTCCGACTTCCCCCC
>JBBRUM010000383.1:0-3899 GCA_038247815.1 Tepidisphaerales bacterium
ACGACCGCCACCAAGCCTGATGCGCCCGCGACGCCACCTAAAACGACCTTACCCGCCCACACAGAAGGGCCCACCGCAGACCGGCCAGCCCGCGGTGGTCCCTTTGAACATACCTGTTCGCACGCCGCGCTACTGCGCAATTTGTTTAATCAACGAACCCGTGGTGAACTTGCCGATTGCACCCTGGGCTGCCGTCTTGGTGACCAGCTCCGTCGCGCCCGGCGCGACCTGAAGCTGCGCCGGGGTCGGAGCCTGTCGCGCTGCCACCGGTCGATCCCGCGGACGCTCTGCCCGGGGGTCGTTCTCCAGCTTCGCTGGGCGACCCACCACGATCGGGCTCGTCACTTCAGCCCTCAGGAAATACGCGTCGTAAGCGCCCGGCACGGTCACCCGCGTGAACGTGCTCGTCAGCACGCGGTCCAGGCTGGCTTTGACCGCGCCGAACTGCACGTCGAGCTCCGCGATCCGTGCATCGAGCGCGGCGGTGTCGGCACCGATCTGCGCTAGGATCTCCCGCGTGTTGCGCAGTGAAACCAGCGCCGAGTCCAGACTGGCCTTGATCGAATCGAATCCCGAAACGGCATCGGCCACCTACCCGTAAATCTGCACGCCAGCCGTCCCGTCCTCCAGCCCGTCCATGAACACAATCCCCGGCAGGGTCGAGGTCCCATCAACACCGTTTCGGATCTCCATCACCGGGTTTTGTCCGTTGATCGGCACGACCCCCGTCACCATACCGTTCCGCAGCTGCGGCACCGCCATCCTCGGCCCGAGGTTCGTCACCTGAACCGTCACCGGCGAAGCCGGAAACAACGACGCATCAATCCTCACTCCGTTGAACACCTCAATGTCCCCCGGATTCACCACAGCCGGCGGCTCGAACGGATTCCCCGACAACAACCGGCGATTCTCCAACATCGAAACATGTCTCTCGGACATAACGCCTCCCTGTGGGCATTGAAAAGGTCGACCCGTCCAACCCGACCACACCGGCCAAGTCGACGCCCAAAAGATAAAACCCAGCCCACCGCCCGTATTGGACGAACGTGCGGCAACCCCACAACCGGCACTCCCCCCATTAACGGGACTCCCCCTACCCCCTGGGCGCCGCTGCGCCGGCTGCCGGTGCATCTCCCCACGCCCGTTGCCCAACACCACCTCCCCCCTGCTCCAACCGATGGATCTCCCTCCCCCTCCACGATTCCTCCGTCCCTCCGCGCCTCTAGCCGGTACCCCGACGGGTGGTGAATCCCCCCCAGCCCCTCCCGCGACCCACAACAAACATCCGATATCTGAAATCTCACGTCCGACATCTACCATGCCCCAATGCTCACCTCTTTTACCTCGGTCTTCGGTCCGGGCTTGCCTCCTCGGTTCGTTCGCGCACCGGGCCGCGTCAACCTCATCGGCGAGCACACGGATTACAACGACGGGTTTGTCTTTCCGATGGCGATTGCCCCGGAGATTCGCTTGGCGTTTCGGCCGCGGGCGGATGGCGTCGTTCGGTTCGCGTCTACGCTTCGGCAGGGCGAGTTTGTCGAGTTCAGGCTGGCTGACACGCTCGCCCCGCACCCCGAGCCAAAGCACTGGTCGAACTACCTCATGGGGCCGGTGCACTTCCTCAAGCTGGCGGGCGTCCCGCTTGTCGGAATCGACGCCCTCGTCGACAACACTCTCCCCGAGGGGTCGGGTCTCTCCTCGTCGGCCGCGCTCGAGGTCGCGGTCGTTCGCTCGATGCTCCTTGCCGCCGGGCAGACGATGTCGTACGACCGCGTGGCCCTTATCTGCCAGCAAGCCGAGCACGCCTTCCCCAAAGCACCCGTCGGGATCATGGACATGACCGCCTCGGCTGGCGGCCGCGCCGGACACGCCATGCTCCTCGACTGCCGATCCCTCGAAGTTACCCACGTGCCCCTCCCCCAAGCCGACCTCTGCGTCGTGATCCTCAACACCCGGGTCCAGCATTCCCTGGCCGGTGGCGCGGGCGAATACGCCGTCCGGCGCAGGCAGTGCGAGACCGCGGCGCAGTTCTTCTCGGCGAAGTCCCTCCGCGACGTATCGCTCACCGCCGTCCTGGCGGCGGAGAAACACCTTGACCCCGTCGTTTTCCGCCGCGCCCGCCACGTCGTCACCGAAATCCAGCGCTGCCTCGACGCCGCAGCCGCGCTCCGCGCCGGCCAGTACGAACGCACCGGCGAACTCATGCTCGCCTCCCACGCCTCCCTCCGCGACGACTACGAAGTCTCCTGCCCCGAACTCGACTTCATGTCCGAACAAGCCATGACCGTCAAAGGTGTTTACGGCGCCCGTATGACCGGCGGCGGCTTCGGCGGCAGCGCCATCGCCCTCTGCCAACCCCGCGCCGTCGAACCCCTCACCGCCCACATCCTCGCCGCCTACCCCAAATGCTTCGGCAAAACCCCCGACATCCTCGCCACCCCCGCCACCGACGGCGCGGGCGAGTACACGCCCTAACCCCACCGACGAAATCTCTAACTGTTGTCTTTGCCGTCGACTTCGTCCCTAAAAACATACGCTTCTCCCCCATGCCCATCCGCTTCCTCACCGCACGTTGGTCGAATCTCGCCCTGCTGAACTACGCCGTTCCCGAATCGTACTTTGCCCCGTATCTGCCGCCCGGCTGTGTGGCCGATACGTCGCTCGATGGTCGTGCCTATTGCTCCCTGGTTGCCTTCGACTTTCTTGAAACCCGCGTGCTAGGTATTCCCTGGCCGGGGTTTCGCAACTTCCCGGAGTTCAACCTCCGCTTGTACATCCGACACGTCCCCTCCGGCGACCGCGGCGTCGTTTTCGTCCGCGAGATCATCCCCAGTCGGTTTATCTCCGCCGTCGCCCGATGGACCTACAACGAACCCTACCTCGCACTCCCCCTCACCTCGTCGGCCCGGCTACACGACGCGCGCCTCACCATCGAGCACCGCCTGCCCCACGCCGGCAGGCACAACCGCCTCACCCTCACCGCAGCCGCCACCCCACAGCTTCCCCCTCCCGGCGCCTGGGAGACCTTCTTTAAGGAACATCGCTGGGGCTTCAACCGTTCGGCGTCGGGCAAGCTCATCCGCTACGAGGTCGTCCACGCCCCGTGGCGCTGCCACGCCGTCGAGTCCCACCACCTCGACTGGGACTTCGAGTCCCTCTATGGCCCCCCCTGGACCTCCCTCGCCCACCGCCCCCCCGACTCCGTCCTTCTCGCCGAAGGCAGCCCCGTCGCCATCCACCTCTGGAAGTCGACCAAGGAACGGGCGAAAGGTCGAGGGGCTTGATTCCTGCATAACCGGTTGTCCGCTACACTCTTTCCCATGCGCGAAATCCTCGAAAAGCTCCGTGACCGCACCGAACTCTCCGCCGCCGAGATGGAGTCGCTTTTCTCCGACCTCATGGCCGGAACTGTCCCCCACGCCGCCGCCGGCGCGGCGCTCGCGCTGCTCTCCTCAACGGGGCCCACGCCCGGCGAGCTCGCCGTCGCCGCCACCGTCATGCGACGCCACGCGCTCGCCTTTGACACCGGCCACGGCGGCGACGACATCCTCGACACCTGCGGAACCGGCGGCGACAACCGCGGAACGTTCAACATCTCCACCGCAGCCGCCATCGTCGCAGCCGGAGCGGGCGCACGCGTCGTCAAACACGGCAACCGCTCGTCCACCAGCAAGTCCGGCTCGGCTGACGTGCTCGAAGCCCTCGGCGTTCGCATCGACGTGCCCACCGTCCGCCTCCCCGCCATCCTCGCCCACGCCGGCGTCTGCTTCTGCTTCGCCCGCTCGCACCACCCGGCCATGAAAAACGTCGCCGAGGTCCGCGCGGCGCTCGGGATTCCCACCGTCTTCAACCTCCTCGGCCCTCTGACCAACCCCGCCTCAGCCAAGCGCCAGCTCCTC
>JBBRUM010000384.1:0-3884 GCA_038247815.1 Tepidisphaerales bacterium
AGCGCGATCGACATCGGAATCAGCCCGTGCCACGCGATGCTCAAAATCTGGTCAAACCGAAACCGCGGCAGCGACCACCGCGTCCACATGAAGATGAAAACAATCCCCACCACCTTCGTATAGAACACCGCCCACTGCACCGCCAGCGCAATCCACGAGTCCGTCACGCCGGGGTGCGCCGGGTCCACCCCGCCGAAATACGCCGGCAGGAGCTTGTCGAGGTACGGCAAGTGCCAGCCGCCAAGGAACAGCGATACAAGGATCGCAGAAGTCACGAGCATCTCGAAGTACTCCGCCAGGAAGAACAACGCGAACCGCATCGAGGAATATTCGGTGTGGTACCCGCCGACGAGTTCCTGCTCGGCTTCGGCGGTGTCGAACGGCGCGCGGTTGGCTTCGGCGTGCAGGCAAACAAGAAACAGCAGCGCCACCGCGGGCATGACGAAAATGTTCCACGCCGGAATGAACCCCAGCCAGTAATGCGACTGCTTCTCGACAATCGTGTGCAAATCCAGCGTGCCAAAAAGAACCACCACCGCAAGGATCGACAGCCCCAGCGGAATCTCATACGAAATCATATTGGCGCACGCACGCAACCCGCCCAAAAACGAATACTTGTTGTTGCTCGCCCACCCGCCAATCACCACGCCGTAAACCGCCAGCGAAAGAACCGAAACGGCGAATAAAACGCCAATGTCCAGCGACGCAACCTGAAACCGCCAGCCATGGGTGTATGCGACGGTGGCGGCGGCGCTAAGCGGCTTGTCCGCCGAGTCGGCAGGGGCGTCGTCGGCCGGCGATTCGACGAGCGTGATGGTCGGTGTTCCAACGAGGGAGTGGTGCCGCGGCAGGCTGGCTTCGATGACGGCGGCGGGAACATCCCCGGCAGCCAGGGTGAGGGTCGAGCGGGTGCCCTTGGTTCCCGCCCAGGGAACGATGGCGACGGCGACCATCACGATCACCACCATCAACGCCGGCCCGAGCGAGAACAGAATCCGGTCGACATTCTTCGCGCGGTAGTCTTCCTTGGTAAAGAACTTAAGGCCGTCCGCACCCACCTGCAGGAGCGACAACGGCTTGTGGAGAAACTTGGGTACCTTCTCGAAAAACGGCAGCTTGTGCCCCGCGCGGTTCGGCCCCAGCCGGTCTTGAACCCAAGACGCGACCTTCCGCTCCAAAAGCGTCGACAAGCCGACCGTCGGCAACATAATGAACATCGGCATGACCACGGCGATGTACGCCCATGGCGGGATCCACGCGAGCAGGTTGTAAATCGTATCGAGCATGTGAAGTGAGGGAGGATAGCGAACGGCGACGGTCGGGGGAAGGATCAGCTCTGAGTTCTGAAGGACGATGGGGGGAGGGTACAAGCCATGGAAACCGCGGAATTCTTGCAGAGATTTGGCGTTCGGGCGAGAGACGGCAAGTAAGTGTACGACAGGTATTTGTTAGGATGTTACAAGTTTTTGAGCAGCGGTTCTGGTTGAAACCAGTCAAGAGACGTTGCCGGTTGCTCAGGCGAACGCCGGCGAGGCTGGGTGTTGCCGGCGATGTCCGCGCTGAACGCACTCTGCGGCACGTGACGACAGCGCCTACAGCTCCGCGAACTCGAACGCCGGCACGGGCTTGGCTTCGTTGGCGGTGGGGGAAGCCGTCGCCGGGAAGGGGTCGGGCAGGGATTGGCGGTACGCGGTCGCGTTGAACATGCCGGGATGGCCAAGGAGGTGCCAGAAGACCTGCGCTTCTTGCACGGCGTTGTCGGGGGGGGGTACTGCCGCAGCGAAGGCTTGGATCTTGCCCGCGTGGTTCTCCCAGCAGCCGTCCTTCTCAGCCCAAAACGGGGCGGGAAGCACGACATCAGCGCTGTCGGACAGCCGCGTAGCGAGGGTGTCTTGGATAACAGTGAAACCCTGCGGAAGCTTGGTGTCCGCAGTGACCCAGTTGGTGAGGTAACCCCCTGTAACCCAGCCAGCACTCACCTTGAGGTTCCCAGCCGTGAGATCAGCGAACGTAGCCGTCGGGCCGCCGAGGAGGGCGAGAATGCGTTCTATTCCCTTTCGGTTCGGAACCTTCTCGGCTTGGATGGCGAAGGTTTGCTTGCCGGTGAGCGAGTTCTTGAACGTCTCCGTCTGGCCGGTGGGAACGGGGCCGAGAACGAGCGTGGCGAGGGGGTCCAGCGAGCGGATGTACGTTCCAAGCAGGTGCGCGTCCTCGCACGAGAGCATCGGCGAGAGGACGGCGTAAAGCGTGCCCTGCCCGCGCTCGGTGACGGCGGCTTTTAGACCCGCAACGGCTGCGGTGACAGCGTGGGCGAACTGCGCAGCCGCGGGCGCGCCCATGTGCCTCTTGGTCGCCACCGTCAGGCGGCGCTCATCCGACAGCGCGTGGTACGAATACCGCGTATCGTCCGAGATCCACCACTGGTTGACGTCGGCGTTGAACCGGGGCTTGATCCGGTAAACCTTGCCTTCGTTGTGGGCGAGGTAGATGTTCTCGCCGCCAGCGTCAGCCGGGGAGATCGACGGCGTGTTCTTCAGGAACCACACGCGCTGCTTGAACAGGAAGTCCTTGTCGAGAAGCGCTCCGACCGGGCAGATGTCAGCCACGTTGCCTGAGAGTTTGTTGTTCAGCGGCTGACCCGGGAAAATGTCGATTTCTTCCTTGTGCCCCCGGCCGTCCACGTACAACTCGGACGTTCCCGAAACCTCGCGCGTAAACCGCACGCAGCGGGTGCACATGATGCACCGGTCGTTGTACAGGATGATGTGGTTGCCGACGTCTTTCTTGGGCTTCTTGGCTTTGTCCTCCTCGAAGCGCGATTGCGACCGGCCGTACTGATAGGAGTAGTCCTGCAGGTGGCATTCCCCGGCTTGGTCGCAGACCGCGCAGTCCAGCGGGTGGTTGACCAGCAGGTATTCCATCACCTGCTTCTGGTTGGCGACAGCTTTGGTGGATTTGCTGTGCACAACCATCCCGTCGCGGATGGGCGTCTGACAGGAGGGGACGAGCTTGGGAATGCCTTCTACTTCGACGAGGCAGATGCGGCAGGACGCCGGAATCGAGAGCCCGGGGTGGTAGCAGTAATGTGGGAGATCGCCTCCGGCGTCGAGGACGGCTTGGAGGATCATTTGCCGGTCTTTGGCTTCGATGGATTGACCGTCGACGGTGATCTTGGGCATAGGGAGAGGATGATACGGCGGGGGCGGTTGGGAGGAAACGGGCGTTGGGGGTATTGAAAGCAGGGGTGCAAACCTTCCAGAGTCGCCGCAGCGTCTCGCCCGTGTGCCTCTGCTCAACCTTTGGAAAACGCTCAACGAAGATCACGCAGCCGAGCGGGTCAACGGGCTTGCGGGGCGGATCCACGCGCCGCAGGTGGAAAGCAGGTTGTTCTTGTCGATCGGCTTGGAGGCGTAGTCGTTGCAGCCGGCGTCGAGGCACCGTTGGCGGTCCTCGGCCATTACATGAGCCGTCAGGGCAACAATTGGAATGTCGTTGCTACGGCTGCGAAGGGTACGAGCCAAGGTGTAGCCGTCCATCTCCGGCATTTGCATGTCGGTGAGTAGCAGGTCGTAGGTACCGGGCGGGTTGTTGGTGATCATTTCGAGGGCGATTCGCCCGTTGTCGGCGACGTCGACGGTAGCGCCGGCTTTACGGAGGTGGTGGGCGATGAGGCGCTGGTTGTCGGGACCGTCCTCTGCGAGCAAGATTCGCCCGACGAGTGTGAGCAGGGCCCTCGGGGGTAGTTTGGATGTTTTTCCGGTCACTGCATCGAGTTGGTCGACGATGAGGGCCCCGGGCGCCGGCTCGAGGGGAAGTCGAACGCGGAACCGGGACCCCTTTCCGGGCTCGGTGCGGTCGAGCGTCACCTCGCCGCCCATCAGCGC
>JBBRUM010000385.1:0-3879 GCA_038247815.1 Tepidisphaerales bacterium
AGGGGAGTGGGAGTGGTGTCAGGGGGGAGGGGAGTGGGATGGGTGTCAGGGGGGAGGGGGACGGGAGTGGTGTTGGGGGTGGGCGGGGAGAGGAGGGCGAACAGGCCGAGGGTGAGGGCGGGGAGGAAGATGATCCAGAGGCGGGGGAGTTCGTAGGGGACGCCTAGGAGGTAGGTGAGGAACATCACGGCGAGTGTGGTGACGAGGAGAAGGTAGCTCCTGTTTGGGTGGCGGAGGCTGAGAGCGAGGAGGGGGAGGGTGAGCAGTGCGGGTGGGAGGAAGAGGAGGAAGAGGGGGAAGCCGATGAGGCGCCAGGTGGGGAGGTCGAGCTTGATCTGCGGCTGGACTTCGGCGAAGCGGCGCGCGACGGAGAGGGTGGTGGTGACAAGGTCCATGCCGACGGTGAGGCGGAGGGCGAGGTAGGTGGCGGCTAGGCCGGCGAGGGCGAAGAGGAGGATGGTGGTGAGGCGGTGAACCAAGGTTGGGGGGGTGGGTGTGCGGAGTGTGGAGAAGAGGAGGAAGGTGGCGGCGGCCAGGCCGGTCCAGAGGAGGAGCAGGGAGAAGGCGGCGGCAAGGGCGGTGGTGGCGGCGAGGAGGGCCGAGCCGGTGGCGAGGCGGCGTAGGGAGGAGTGGGAGGAGAGGGCGAGGGCGGCGGCGAAGAGCTGGGTAGCGGCGAGGAGGAGCTGGGCGGGGTCTTTGCCGGGGGAGAAGTGCAGCGCGGAGGGGGAGAAGATGGCGATGGCCGCGGCTGAGAGGGCAGTGGCGGGCGCTAACCCGAGGAGGCGGGCGGCGTGGTAGAGCGGGACGGCGGCGAGGATCCAGAGGAACGTGAGCGTAGCGGAGAGCTTGAGGGCGAGGGCGGAGAGGCTGATCAGTTCGCCGGACTGCCCCGTTTCGTCGCGGAGATAGTCCTCTATGGGGCCGGGGGGCCAGGAGTCTCGGATGAAGTAGACGAGGAGGGTAGTTCCGGGGGGGTTGGAGAGGACGCGAGTGCCGTTGAGTTCGTCGATGGAGAGGGCTTGGCGGGAGGGGAATTTGGCGACGTAGGCGGTGGCGGTGGTGGCGGCGCGGGTTTCGATGATGAATGCGCCTTCGTGGGAGGGGGACAGGAGGTTGAGGTAGTGCTGGCGGAGGGCGGAGGGGGGGGCGAAATAGGTGAAGACGGCGAGGTAGATGAACCCGCCGGTTGCGTAGATGGCGGAGCGGGAGCCGAGGCGGTCGGGGGCGGCTGAGCGGACGGCGAGAAAAACCAGGGCGATACCTGGGAGCGCGAGCGAGGTGTGCAAGAGCCTAAGGGCCCACAGCGGCGAGTAACGGTAAATGAACGAGCCCTCGCCCAAGGGAACCGCGCAGTGGTGCAGGAGCACCAGGACCAGCGGCAGCGCCGCCGCGGGGAGCACAACGAGGGCGATGGTGCGGCGGGACATGGCGGAGGGCAGCGTATGCGGGGCGGCCCTGGGGGGGAAGACAGACTCGAGGAAGGCCGCCCGCTGCTAAACCGGGGCGACGGTTACCGGGAAGACGTTGACCCTTCCGGAGTCGACACCGACGGCGATGCCGCCCGTGGTGTGGGTCGAGTCGGTGGCGGTGAGCGTGAACTTCTCGCCGGTGGGGAGCGTGAGCGTTGCCGAGAGGTTTGGCCCGGAGACGGTGAGGGCGACGGCGAGGTTCTTGTACAGCGGGACGGGGGCGGCGGCGGTGGCGACGACGGTTTCGGTGTCGTCGCGACGGGAGAGCAGTTTGATCGCGTTCTCGTCGGGAACGAGGGCGATTGCGTAGTACCTTCGCAAGCCGCCGACGCGGGCGCACAGCACGGCGCGGGCGGCGAGGTGGATGTTGAACTGGGTGGAGACGGTGTAGTCGGTCCAAGCTGCGTGCCCGGCGAGGGCGAGGCCGCCGGGGGTGTTGTGGGCGATGCGGAGGAGCTCGTTGTCGCCGCCCCAGTCGAGGTTGTCGGCTGCGTTGACCCACTGCTTGAACCACATTTTGGCGTGGGGTCCGTGCCAATGGTTACCGGCGTCGGCGGGCTTGGCGAGCGTGAGGGTGGGGGTGCCGGAAAGGTCGAGGTGGTCGAGGAAGATCGCGCCGGAGACGGCTGAGGGGGCGTCGGCAGTACAGGCGATTTCGACGCCGACGTCCATGTACGGATGGCCGCCGGTTTCCGGCAGCGTCCAGGACCACTTCGCGGCGGCGCCTGGGGCGAGGCGCGTGGGCGCGGAGTAAACACGGGCGAGTTCGTCGTTTGCGGTGTAGTGTCGGGCGTAAAGGCGAACGACCACGTCTTGGGTGGTGTTGCCGCAGGACTTGATCTCGGCGGTGGCGGTTTGGCCGGGGTAGGCCGTGGGCGAGGCGAGGACGGTATAGCCGCCCATGTTGGCTTGCTCGGCGGTGACGAAGAGCTGAGTCGACGCGCGGGCGACTCGGTGGCCGGCGAGCTTCTTGAACCAAACGGTCAGCTCGCGTTCGTCCGGTCGAATGTTCCCAAGCTCGTTGCCAACCGTGCAGGCCCCAGCCGACTCGGGCGAGTGCTCGGGCGTGAACCCCTGCACCGAGCCGGGGAGCGCGAAGTGAAACCTTGCCCCGGATTTGGGGACGGGCAAGGTCGCGCCGCGCAGGCGGGCGGCGACACGGGCGAGGCGGAAGGTTTGGGTGGCGGCGTCGGAGACACAGCCGCCACCGTCCGCCGTCGGTAAAAGTATCCGGTCGGCCACCGGGCCGCGGAAGTCCGGTCCGGCGTCGAGACCGGCCAGGCCAAGGCGCACACCGTTGATGCAGCCGACGTTTCCCGCGTTGCAGTCCGTGTCATACCCGGCCGTGTTGGCGATCATCTGCGACCGCTGGAAACTATCGCCACCCCACAGCAGCCCGAGCTGGATTACGGCGTGGTTCGGGATCATGTGGCAGCCGCCGCCGAAGAGCTCATAGGAATACTTGCGGTGGATCAGCTCGAGGCCCCGGCGCCAGTCGTCGTGCTTAACGCGGCAGTCGCGCAGGTCGGAGACGCTCGCGTGGATCAGCGAGGAACGGGGAACGAAGGACAGCGCCGTGTCGAGAAGCTTGTCGAGGTTGGTTTCGCTGAACGCAGCCGCGACCATGGCGGCGACGACGACGGCGCCGTGAATGGCTTCGCCGTCGTGCGAGACGGAGGCGGCAAGCCCGGCGAAGTGCGCCGCCCGCTCGGGGTCGCCGGGGTTCACCAGCCCCCAGCCGTCGATGAAAATCTGCGACCCGATCTGCTCGGCCACCACCGGGCCGTTGAGCTCGATGCTGCCGGAGCGCGGAGCAGGAATCCCGTCGACCAGCCGCTGGTACGCCGTGTGCTCGGTGGAAACGCCCATGCCGCCCCACCAGAGAATGGCGCGGTGCTTGATGATGTAGTTAAGCCAGGTGTGGCCGATTTGCTCGGCGGAGAGCCGGGGGTCGGATGCGTTGTCTTCAAGGGCGCGGATGAAGGTGAACGTGCCGGAGATGTCGTCGTCGGTGACCACCAGCGGAACCTTGAGCTTCTCGTGCACGTAGTAGTCGACCTCGCCGAGCTTGGCGACGATGTCCTTGTGCGACCACTGCTCGAACGGCCGCCCGAGGTACACGCCGATGATCTTGCCGAGCACCCCGGCGTAAAGCCGGTCAACATAGTCGGCGGGAAGTGCGGCGGGGGTGGGCATCTCTGGCTCCGGGGTGGGCGGTTGAAAAGGTGCGGCCTGACATTCTGACAAGCGGAGGCGGCTTTGAATAGGATCGCGGAATGATCGAAGCAGAGATTCACGAATTGTGGCGGAGCCTCACCCAAGCCGGCGGGCGGCAACTCTCCGCAGAACAAGTGGCGCAACTCGAGGGGTACCTCGACCGACTCATCGCGGTCAACGAGGTGATGAACCT
>JBBRUM010000386.1:0-3877 GCA_038247815.1 Tepidisphaerales bacterium
CCCCAACCTCCCTCCGCCTCCCCCCTCGACTCCTCCGTCGCCGCCCGTCTCGCCAAAGACCCCCGCGACGCCTCCGCCCACCTCGACTCCGCAATCCTCGCTTACCTCCGCGAACAACCCTCCCCAGACCCCGCTGGCATCGCAGACCTCCCACAGGAAGACCGTGAAGTCGTCTCAGCCGTCATCGACTCACTCGTCAACTTCCGCGCCGTCACCCGCTCCAGCCCCAACGCCATGTACGCCTCCCGCGTCCGACCCTTCGCCGAACTCTCAGACCGCCTCCGCCTCCGATCCGAACTCTCCGTCCCCTCCGTCGTCATGGCCAGCAAAGTCGACAGCTTCGGCGTCTACGAGCCCATGCCCCAAGTCCTCTCCCCCCGCGCAGAAACCGTCACCATCATCTACACCGAAGTCGCAAACTTCACCTCCCGCCTCACCGACAAACGCCTCTGGGAAACACGCCTCGCCGGCGAAATGGGCCTCTACGACCAAGCCGGTAAACTTGTCTGGCAATTCCGCCCACCCAACACCCTCGACCTCTGCCGCAACCGTCGAACCGACTTCTGCGTCAGCTACGTCGTCCGAATCCCCCCCCAACCCCCGGGCCGCTACATCCTAAAGGTCGGAATCACCGACCTCAACGTCCAACGGGTCGCCGAAGGAATCCTCCCCCTCGAATCCAAGTAACCCCGCCACACGGCTACAGGTACCCACCCACCCGGAACACTAAAACCACGGAGCACGCAGAGCGCACAGAGAAAACCGGCCGAACTGATCCTTCGAATTCTCCCCGTCCCCATTTCGAATTCGTTTCGGATTTCGGGTCTTCCCGAACTCCAAACTCCAACCCCCAAATCTTCGCCGGATTTCGAACTTCCCCCTCCGCCACTACCTTCTCCGATTCTGCGGCTGCACCGCCCCAAAGAAACTCCCCGCGCCCCTGGCATTGACCCCCTCCGGCAACAGGAAAAACCGAAACCCCGTCTCATCGTTCACGTTGTCCGTATACACCGTCACCGACGCGATCAGCCTGTCAAACCTACGGTTCACCGTAAACGACGTGTTCACATTGTTCGTCTGCGAAAAATCATAGCTCTGGTTGAAATCCAACCGGTACTTCGCCGACAACTCGTAGCTGATCGCAAACGACGTGATATTCGAGTCCAACGCCTCCACGTACCTCTGCTCGAGGTAATACGCCACCCGCGGATCACGCTGCACCGCCAGCCCCGCAGCCGCCGTCGCCAACTGACTCTCGTCCACGTTGTACTGCTGGTCCGCAAGCACAATCGTCGTGTCCGACACCCGCCACGCCGCGTCCGCGTTAACGCTGTTCCTCGGGATCGACGCCTCCGGCAACGACGCAAAATACAGCCCACGAAAGTCCTGCGGGTCCAGCGCATCCTCGTCCGGCTGGTTCGTGTAAAAATTCCCCTCCACGTTCAACGTCACAAAGTCCACGGACCTCCACCGCCCCGGCCCACCGCGCTTCGTCTGCCACCGCTGCATCAGCGAAACCTGCGCCGCCGACACATCGTTAATCCCGTCAATCTGCTCGTCGTAGATATACACCGTCCCCCGGTCCGAAGTCACAGCCGACGTAAACAAATTCACCCCCGGCTCAACCACATGCCGCACCCGCTGAATGTCAAACAACCGCGAACTCACCGTATCATCCGCCTGCCAAAACGCCGTCGTCACCCTCGCCCCCGCAGCCGTGAAAACACGGTTCTCGCTCCCCCCCTCCGGCCCCTCCGAATACGGCGTGTAACGTCCCAGCACATACGGCACCACCTTAAACTGCCCCGCCTGCAACGGCAGATTCACCTCCTGCCTGAAGTCCCCCCTAAATACCGTCTCCTCGCTCGTCCCCGTCTGCCCAATGCTCGGCAACCCCGGGCTCAGCCCCGGACCATACCCCTGCTCCAACAGCGACGTCGATGAATTCTTAAAGCTCAGCACCGAACCCACGTTGTCCGAAAACAACGTAAGCCGGTCATCCAAAATCGAGTCCCCGATCCGCCGATACGCCACCTCAGGATACCGCTGCACGAACGTCTGCTCCTGCACCTGGTCCGACGCCGTCGGAAAGTCATTCAGCGCCGTCACCGCCAGCAACGACAACTGCTCCGAGTCCCGCTGCCTCTTCGCGTAAAAACTCAGCTCATACGGCAACTGCGTCTCAAACTCCGTCCGGAAATACTGCTCCAAAAACGTCGCATCCGATGAATACCCCGCCCGCAACTGCACCTGCCAATCCTCCGGCAAAAAGTGCTGGTGCTCAAACAGTATCTTCCCCCGCGTCTCCCTCTCCGGGTCCACATTCCGCCTGAGCCCCCCGAAATCGTCCTCCCCACGATCCTGAATCAGGTACGACCTGATCCGCCCCTCAAAGTTCCACGGCTCAGCCGTCGTCTCCGTCACCAGCCCACCCCGATAGTCCACATCCACACCCGTCGCCGGACCACGCTTCTCCAAAAAGTCCAGCCGGTAACTAATGTCCAAATCCTTCGGATGCGGCCTACCCAACGACTCAAACAACCCCCACGACGTCCGCAACCCATACCCAAACCGATCCCCCGACTCCGCCCCGATCGACCGCAGCGGAAACTCCGAATCATTTCCACCCGCCCGCGGCAGGTAAAACAGCGGAACCCCCAGCGCCCGCAGCGTCAGATCCTCCGCCTTAAACGTCGTCCCCGCCCGATCCCCCTGATACGTCCCAGCCGTCTGCCGCACATACATTCGACTCGCCCGCACCGAATACGTCGGCACCGCAAACGAACTCGTCGACAACTCAACCTTCTCCGCCGAATACTCCCCCTGCGCAATCTGCTTCACCGCCGCCGCACGCATCACAATCGGCAAGTTCCGCGCCGGATCAACCGTGTGCAGCACCGCATCCGTCAAAATCGCCCGGTCCGTCCCAAACTCGTAAAACACCCGCTCCGCCTGCAACCGCTGCTCGCCCAGCCCACCCTTCCCCCCCGGCGTCAACGTCATCCGCACATCCCCCTCCAAATACGCCGCCGTAATCAGCTCCCGCGCCTCCTCCCCGCTCTGCGCCTCCGCCAACTCCGTCAGCGTCTTGGCATTCGTCATCAGCAGCGCCCGCTCCGCCCGCAACTCAAGATAATCCCCGTTCGGCCGCGCCTGGATGATCGTCGTCCCCCCCTCCAGCAGCACCGACATCAGCCCGTCCGCTCCCACAAAAGTCTGCGCCCGCGCAAGCTCAAACTTAATCGGCGCGGGCCTCAAATTCACCGACCCCACCTCCCTCGGCAAAACCTGCTCACCCGCCGCCCGCGACACCACCGCGCTCCCCAATCTCTCCGTCGGCGCCTCCGCCACCTGTCGTAAATTCTTCCCCAAACCATACGTCTCACCCGCGCCCTCGTTCCGCGCAGACCGCACCCCGGACTGCACCCGAATCGCACCCCGCACCACCGCCGTCACAAACAAATTCGGCCCCGAACGCGTCACACCATCCTGCATCACCACCGCGTCCCCCAACAGCGAAATCCTCACAAACTGCCTATCCAACACCGTTCCCGGAGCAGCCGAAATCCACACCACCGCCGACGACGCCTGCATCATCGTCCCGTCAATCTTCACCGTCACCACACCACCCAACCCCACCCGCCCCAACTGCACCACCGACGCCGTACCCCCCACCGATCCCGCATCATCCACCTCCCAAGTCACCACCTCCGACCCCGACATCACCATCAATTCCCCAGCCGGCGCACTCGGCGCCACCTCCAACCCCGCCGACAAAACCCCGCCCCCTCCCCCAGCCCTATCCGCCGGAGACCCCCCTCCCCTGAAATCCCGCCCGATCTGCCCCAACACATCCTCACCCCCCCCCCCCCCCCCC
>JBBRUM010000387.1:0-3876 GCA_038247815.1 Tepidisphaerales bacterium
CGCGCGGTCGAAAGCGGGTCAGATTCGTCGAACTCCGTCCAGGCCCTGACCGGCGGCTGTCAGTGGCCGGCGGAGCGCGGCTTGGCCGCCCGGACCGAGATCCCACTCGGTCCAACCCTTCCCGGGCCAAGCTTCGTTGCGAACGCCGGGGTGGTCATTGGGAAAGCGAGGAGTTGGAGTCGATTTTCGGGGGAATCTTCATCTGTCAACCAAAGATTGGCTTTCGCACCCCGACAGCAGCAAGCCGTTGCAACGCGATGTCCTCTGCGATCGAACCGGTGCCGGAAGGGGCTGCAACGGGAACGTTTCATTCACGGCCTGCACATCGCCAGTGGAGTCGCACTGGAATCGGCGGAGGATGATCCACCTCTACTTGCCGGTCTCCCCCGCAGCCCGCGGCAAATCACAACCGGCCAATTCCCCCTTACACTGTCGCCGCCACTGCCTGACCAACTACCGTCGATCCTCCCTCACTCTCAGCCAACCCAGGCATCGGCTCCGACCGTTCATACACCGTCGTCAGTTCAATCCTTCGCCCCGACTTCGTAGACTCGATCACCGCCAGCATCACCTCCAAGCTGTGCAGCGCCAGCTCTGCCGACAGCCTCGGCGGGCGTCCCTCAGCCAGCGCGCCGGCCATGTCCCACACACCGATACCACGGTGGTTCTCCCCGTGCGGAAACCGTAGCGATTGCTCCTCCAGCGGCTTGTAGGGCGGCGCGAGCTTCACTGGCCCGCCAAAGTTGTTCGGATCGTTGCACACCACAGCCGACTTCGTCCCCCACACCTTCAGCTCCGGCGAATACGCCTCGTACTCCACCGTGCAAATCAGCGTCGCCAACGCACCACTGGCAAACTCAAGCACCGCCGCAGCTTGCCCCGGATTTTCCACCGTCCGCGCAGCCGGTGGCAACGGCGCTGCCGGAACATCAATTTTCGCCTGCGCGATCCCACTCACCGACTTTACCGCCCCCAACATCATCAGCAGCGCCCCCACGTGGTACGGCCCAAGATCCAGCAGCGGCCCGCGGAACACCGTGAAGTATCTCTCCGTGTTCGAAGGGACCGACACAAACCCGAACGCCGCCACCGGCTTGCCAATTTCCCCGGAATCGATGATCCGCCGACACGTTTGCACGCCCGCCCCCAGCAGCGTATCCGGTGCCACACTGAGCATCAGCCCCTTCCCCCCCGCCAGCGATACCAGCTCTCGCCCTTCCGCCATCGACAGCGCCAGCGGCTTCTCGGAGTACACATGCTTCCCCGCCATCAGCATCTGCTTGGTCGATGCATAATGCACCGGCGCCGGCGTGAGGTTCAGCACCAATCCCACCTCCGGGTTCTCCAGTACCGCCTCCGGTCCGCCGAAGGTCGCAATCCCGTGCTCCCCTGCCCGCTTCCTGGCACTCTCCGCCATCACATCCCCCACCGCCACCACCCGTACCCGATCCGAAAACACCCCCATCAGATTCTTCAGGTAAATGTCGCTGATCGCCCCACACCCGATGATGCCCACTTTGAGCTTTCCCATGACTCTCACTCTCCGAAGTAAAACGTTTCAGCCGACACGATTGGCCGCCAAGAATCTCCCAGCAATCGGCCATGATACGTGCCCCAACGACCCTTGCTACACCCTGTTAGCTCTCCCAATCTCCCGGTCGTCGCAATCTTGCGCGATAATATAGTAACCGTTCACGTCCCCAGATATTTTACCTGTTTGCTGTGGGCGGGGGTGTGAGGCGGTGGGTGGTCAGGGCGTCGGTGAGGAAGTTCAGGACGCACTGGCCTTTGAGTCGCAGGGTATGCAGCACCGTCATCATTGTTTCCGCGTACCGGCAACCCCGCTGGCTGTGGCTGCCGAAGCTGGTCTTCCGCCAGATCACACCCGGACGCAGGGCGCGCTCGGCTGCGTTGTTGGTCGGTTCGACGCCTTGCTCCGTGACGAACGTCCACAACGCCGGTTCCAGACGCCGGAGGTTCATCGCCAGCCGTCTGACCTTGCCCTTGCCCGAGTCGGTCATCCGGATCAGCAGTTGCCCGAAACGCTCCCGCGGCGAGCCCATGGCTTCTGCGAGCCCGGTCCTGTCGAGTTCGCCTTTTTTGAACCGGCGCCAGTTCTCGAAGAGGTCATGGATGATCCTCAGCCCCTGCTCCCCCGGTGCCTTGCCCGTTCCGCCCCGGTCAACCAAGCGCTGGAAGTCGCGTTTGAGGTGCGCCCAGCAGATGCCCCGCCGGTGCGTCTTGAGATGGTTGTACAGCCCGCAGCGGTCGGAGGTGACGATGCCCTGAACTTTGCTGCCCAGCAGGCTCTGAAGCGCATGCCAGTTGCGGCCCCGGTCGATCCGGAACAGCGCCGCCACCGGTGTCACCGCCGCCCAGAGCCATTTCCCCGCACGCTTCCAGCCGGTCTCGTCGACGTTCTTCACCGGGGCGATCTGCACCTGTTTCTGGATCTCCCCGTAAGCCCCGGCCAGCGCGCCGGTCATCTCCCGCTCGATGTTCGACACCTTCCCCAGCGACACCGGCGCCCCCAGCAGTTCCCCCAGCACATCCTCCACCGCCCGGCGTGAGCCGTGGACATGGGCCGAGAGGTAACACACCGCCGCCGAGAGCCTCGGGCCGATGCAACTCCTGGCCGCCTCCGGCGGAATGGGGGCTGCGGTTCGGCACCCGCAACTGCAGAGGCACGCATACGCCTGATGCTCGGTAATGACGACGGCCCGGGTGGGCAACTCAGTGACTTGATGCCGCCGGGCGAGGGTCATGCCGCCGGGCGAGAGGGGGCACCGGCAGGCGGGACAGACGGCCGGGCGATGCTCGATGACACGATCGACCTCCCCGACGGGAAGCAGCGTCCGCCCGAAGCCCCGATGACCCGGCTGACCGCCGGGGCGTTTGCCGGTGGGCTTCTTCGGGTGGTAACGCGGGGTGAAAGGATCGGAGGAGGGGGCCTTGGACGAGTTGGACGAGTTGGACGAGTTGGCGTTAAGGCGGTCTTCGAGATCCTTGACGCGCTGATCGAGCTTGCGGTAAAGGTCACCGAGCGCCTTACAACCCAGGCACCCGGGCGTCCCTACCTGCTCTTCGATCGGGCGTTGATCTGCCATACCCCGCAGTTATCGGTCCTCCAACAAGATTTACTGGAGGACGTGAACGGTTACATAATATACACCAAACAACGCCCTAAAATTTTTACTTGACTTACCCTGCCAGATACTTAACATGGCCGACCAAGGGAGGTCTTTCATACTCATGAAAGTAAGTGGTAAAACGCCTTGCAGTGGCAGTAATCTGAGAGGGGAGCCATTGCGATTTGGGCAGCGGGCGATGTCGAGCATCGGAAGCGATTTACGGGCAGTGCCTTTGGCGCAAAACCCTAGAGGGAAAGAGTTTAGGTCTCGCTTTCCTGCCCGAAAGCTGGCTCGAGTTGGTGGGTGGGGGCGGGAGAGTTCGGGAGCAAGTACAAGCAACCGACGGGTTCGTTCACCGAGGGTAGCATTCGCTGGCTGGCGGGGGAGGGGAGAATTGGCAAGCGGTGGGGTACCCGATGCGAACTGGGGTACTGATCCACGGAGGTCTCTTTCCCCCAACGGGCGATTGCCCCAAGATACCCGCGTGGTCTACAAGCCTTCGAAGAACGTCCGATTCGACTTCCCGCCTGGGCGGACCGTGGCTGGGAAGTACGTCATCGAGCGCTTCCTGGGCGGCGGCTATGAGGGTGAGGTTTATGTCATAACCGAACGCAACACGGGCATCCGCCGTGCTGCCAAGTTCTATTACCCGCACCGCGACCCCACCGGCAAAGCCGTCATCACCTACGCCCGGAAGCTCGATGCCCTGCGACACTGCCCCATCCTGATGCAGTACCACCACCAA
>JBBRUM010000388.1:0-3864 GCA_038247815.1 Tepidisphaerales bacterium
CCCCGCCGCCCTCTCGCGCGACCCCGCCAAGCACCCCGTCCTGCTCGCCAACGGCGCTCGCCTCGCCCTCTCCCCGAACGACCCCGACTGGCGGGAAACGCTCTACGCCACCCTCTCCCGCCGGCCCGTTTCGCTGTTGATTGACAACATCGGCGGCGCTGGCTTCGAGCAGCTCCTTGACACGCTCAACCAAAACGCCCGCGTCTCCGTCGTCGGCGCGCTGGCAGGGCCTGTCCCACAGTTCAACACCGCATCGCTCTTCTTCCGCCGCGTCCACATTCGCGGTGTCGCCGTCGGCACCTACACCCCAGCCGAGTCCCAAATCGCTTGGGCACAAATAATCCAACTCCTCGCCGCGGCAAACCTCAAGCCCCTCGTCGACTCCATCCACCCCTTCCCCAACCTTCCCCAAGCCTTCGCGCGTCTGGCCGCCGGACCACTGGGGAAGGTCCTGCTTGAGATTCCCCCCATCGGGTGAGTTTCACGGGCACAGTTTCGACCGCGCCGTCAGAACCCTTTCGCATCTACGGTTTTCCAAGATTATCTTCGTGCAACTTGGCGTTTCCCGCCGCTTCTCTTCGAGATCGAAAGTCCGTCATCGCCCCGGAACCCATGCGCACGTCGGCTTGCACGGCGCGTTCGTAGAACTTCTCGGCTTCTTGCGGTTTGCCCCGCTTCTCCGCGATCAGGCCTGCTTGCGTCCAGATCGCGTAATACTCGGGAAGGACCGCACACCCCCGCGCCGCTATCTCAGCCGCTTCGTCGTACGCACCCCGCTTAGTCAGTTCGTCGGCCAGCAACTGGTGCAGTCGGATCGAATTCGGCTGGCGGGTGAGGCTGTATGCGTAAAAGCCTTCCCGGTCGCCCCATCGCGTCGCGTACGCCGCTGCCCATACCGCCATCCCCACGCACCACACCCCCACCACGCACACGCCCCACTTCCACCTTTGCATCCCAATCCCCACCAGCAGCGCCGCGAACACACTCGGCAGGAACAGCAGCCGTTCCGCGTAGTTCACCCCGATCAGCGACACCCCATTGCCCACCACGCCCCACATCAGTCCCAGCCCGCCCAGTCCCAGCACCACACCCCACCGCCTCCGCCAGACCGCCCAGCTCATCCCCATCACCCCGGCTAGCAGGGTCACAAAACCCAACCACAAGCGCCAGTCCGCCAAGGGCACCGTCCAACC
This sequence comes from Tepidisphaerales bacterium, assembly GCA_038247815.1. Classification (GTDB taxonomy): domain Bacteria; phylum Planctomycetota; class Phycisphaerae; order Tepidisphaerales; family Tepidisphaeraceae; genus JBBRUM01. The sequence continues at coordinate 1,194 of JBBRUM010000388.1, forward strand.
AATCGCCCGCCCGGAATAGTCCAAGCTCAGATCCCACGGAACCAGAAGCTGCCCGGTCGCCCTTCCCAAGAGCGCCACCGGCATGAGCCAGCGGTCCCAGCCGGTGCTCCAGACCATCGGCTGACCGGCGGGGTCGAGAAACGACCGGTCCCACCAAAACTTCAGTCCGAGCACCTGCTCCCGCAGCACGATGTACCCCCCCACCACAAAACAGACCCCGGCGACCAGTCCCTTCCACCCGTTGTCGTACTTCCCGCCACGCATCCGCCGCACGGGCTCGGCGAGAAGCAGCAGGCCCGGAAGCAGCATTCCCTGCTCCTTGCTCAGCAGCGCCAAGATCCCACAGCAGGTGACCCCCAGCACCCGTCCCGCCCTCAGCTCACCCCCCAAAAATAGCACCAACGCCCCCACCAGCCCCGCGGTCGCCATGAGTTCGGCCCGGCCGACGATGGTGCAAACGGCTTCGCTGTGAATGGGGTGAACCGCGAACCAGATCCCAGCCAGCCAGCCGACACGGTCACCACCGACCAGTTGCCCCAATCGCGCAACTAATCCGCAACACAGCCCATAAATCAGCAAGTTGACGAAATGCATCAACCCCGGCACATGCCCATGCACAAACACCTGCAACGCGAAGCTCATCGACACCAGCGGGCGGTACAGGTTGTCCACCGAACCGTCGTCCACCCGCACGTCGAAGTTGTAATCCCGTGTCCAGATCGTGCCCCACATCGAGGGCACCCCCAACCGAGGGTCTTCCCGTGCAATCGGTACATCGTCGTAAATGTACGTCCCCCAACCCCCCCTATCCCCGTCCGTACCCCCTCCAGCGAGGCCCCAAATGGGCAACCTCAACCCGAAGACTAACATTCCAATGACCACCGCCGCCCAGACACCCCCCCAGCCCGACCGACCTCCCGGTTTGTCCGCAGTCGACTCCACGTTTTGAACGATAACCCAAAGGTACCCCCATGCCGCAACAACCACCCCCCAGCCGCGTAGTAACTTGCATGAAGTACCCCATCTCCACCCGCAGCGGGCCCACGGCGAGGTCGTACGGGTTCACGCTGGTCGAACTCCTCGTGGTCATCGGAATCATCTCGGTGCTCATCGGTATGCTGCTTCCGGCGCTGAACAAGGCGCGGATGCAGGCCAACTCGGTGGCGTGCATGAGCAACCTCAAGCAGATCGGGCTGTCGCTGCAGATGTATTCCGAGATGTGGAAGGGCTCGGTGTTCCCGCCGCGGATGGGGGCGAACCGCCCGCCGTCGGGACGCTGGCCGACGGTGGTATTCAAAATGGCGTTCCCGTCGGCACCGACCGACAACCCCAGCGAATGGCAGCCGGCGGTGCTGCTCTGCCCGCAAGACTTCGAACCGTCCAACAAGCACTCTTATGTCCTTAACGACCACCTCACCGACGAGCGGATCAAGTACTCATCGCGCGACCTCGGCGGGCTGACGCCGTCTGACGTGATCGTGATGGGCGAGAAGAAGTCGTCGGAGATGGACTACTACATGAACATCCGCCGCCGTGACAACGGCGACACCAACCCCGATTCGGACTTCCCGCGCGTCGTCGAGCAATTCCGTCATGGCCCACGACTCGGGTCAAATTATCTGCACCTCGACTGGTCCGTCCGCACGCGCCACCCGAAGGACGCCATCCTCGGAATTGACCCTTGGGACGTCTCCAGCCCCGGCGGTACCACGCAGCCAAGCCCGTGACCGAACTCTGCGAAATCCCCGGAAACCCGCCAACAACCACCCCCCTCCCGCGTATCTACGAGTGATACCCCGCCAGTTTCGCACCGAGGTCCGGTCCCATGACGTACTCCCCCCGAAAAAAGGCCTTCACCCTCGTCGAACTCCTCGTCGTCATCGGGATCATCTCTATGCTCATCGGGATCCTTCTGCCCGCGATGACCAAAGCCCGCCAGCAGGCAAACTCCGTCAAGTGCAAAGCCAACCTCCGCCAAATCGGCCAGATGCTCCTGATGTACTCCGAATCCAACCGCGGGTTCCTTTACCCCGTCGGCGATCTGACACCGTCTGGTCAGTACGAGACGCTCGGCACGACGAAATTGATTCGACCGGCCAACGTCCCGGTGTTCCGGCCGTACTCGGAACGCTGGCCGGTGTACGTGTTCAAGCTCGCCCTCCCCGCCACCGAACCGCCGAACCCGCAAGACGCCGACCCCACACGCTACCGCCCGGAAGTCATGGTCTGCCCGTCCGATACCGAGCCCAGCGCCGGCCACTCGTATCTGCTCAACAAGCACCTGATCGATACGCCCAAACAGCGGCTGAAGTATTCCTCGCGCATACCCGACGGGCGGAGTCCGTCGCAGGTTGTTGTCATGGGCGAGAAGAAAACCAACAGCTTCGACTACTACATGGAAGCCGGCGAGTTCGGAACCATCGTCGAACCGTACCGCCACGGAAACCGGCTCGGATCCAACTACCTCCACCTGGACTGGTCGGTCGATATCACGCCCCCCAAGGAAGCGGAGTCCGCGCTGGACCCTTGGGACATCACCCCCTCCACTCAACCGACCCCGCCTTGAGGGAATTCCTGACGCCCTGACTTTTCCTCAAAATTCGCCGCCCGCCCCTACACCCCATGACGCTCGCCCCGCACTGATCTAACATTCACCATGACAGCAACCAGC
>JBBRUM010000389.1:0-3851 GCA_038247815.1 Tepidisphaerales bacterium
ATCAGCTTATTGCTGTCGCCATCGTCGCGGCTGCCGCCATGCCCGCCATGGCCGCGACCGTGTTCTCGGACAACTTCTCTGGCGCCCACCCGAACATCGCGACGCAGACGTTCAACTCCGGTGCCACCACCGGGTTCAGCTACTGGGGCACCACGAACAACTCGATATTAAACCCCATGGGCGGAGACATGGGCGCGGGTTTCTTCTCGGTGGTCACCCGAGCCAGCGACATCCACAGCTCGTTCGTCTCGACGCTCGACGCGGACAACAACGTGGGAGGTCAGTACGCGGTATACAACGGTTTCTCGAACCTTGACGGAATGGCGTACTCGGTGACGCTGAATAACCTCGTCGTTGGCGACACCTACTCGTTCTCGGCTGCGTTGCTTGCCTTGACCACCTCCGCGTTCCCGCAGATTTCCGCGATCATGTTCCGCGCCAACGGCGTTGACCTGATTCCCGACACGGTCGTCACCCCCCAGCCGGTAAATGTGGGCGGTTGGGAGACGGTGACCCGCAGCTTCGTGGCGGTCGCCGGTCCCAACGTCCTGCAGATCGTGAACCTCGGCAGCGCTTCCAACGCGGGCAACGACTTTGGGATTGACAACATCGCGGTGGTCAACGCCATTCCCCTTCCCGCTTCGGCGCTGATGGGCACGTCGATGATGGCCGTCGCGACGCTCCGCCGTCGCCGGTAATCTTTGCTCCGCATTTGAATCCACGCCACGCCGGTCGAGCCTTCGACCGGCGTGGTTTTCATTTGGATACCGCCGGGGATGAAACCGAGCTTCGGTTGTCGCACAACGGCTGGTTCTCCCCTAGCATCTCCCCACGTGTTTGAACCACTCACCGAGCGGCGTTATCTGGTTCCGTTCAAGGCATCGCGGCTGCCGCAGGTGTTTACGGATGTGCTGGTGATCGGCGGGGGCGTGGCGGGGTTGCGGGCGGCGATCGCGTCGGCGGACGGCGGTTGTGATGTGCTGCTGCTGACCAAAGACACCATCGAACAGTCCAACACGTGGTACGCCCAAGGGGGCATCGCGGCGGTGCTTCAGCCGACGGACTCGGTGGACTCGCACATCTCGGACACGCTCGTTTGCGGTGCGGGGCTGTGCGACGAGGAGGCCGTTCGCGTGACCATCGAAGAGGGGCCGAGGCGGGTCGTCGAGCTGCTCAAGTGGGGGGCACATTTTGATCAGCAGCCGGGGAATGCGTACGACCTGGCGTTTGGGTTGGAGGGGGGGCACTCGATGGCCCGGATCCTGCACGCGTACGGAGACGCGACGGGGAAGGAGCTGGCGCAGACGCTGATCAATACGCTGCGGTCGCGCGAGTCGATCCGGGTGTCGGAGAGCTCGTTTGCGATCGACCTCGTCACCGACGGCGCCAATGGCAACGCGTACTGCTGCGGGGCGTTGGCGCTGATAAAGGGACAGATCACGCTGATCTGGGCGCACCGCACGATCCTCGCCTCGGGCGGGGCGGGGCAGCTATACCGCGAGTCGACCAACCCGAAGATCGCCACAGCCGACGGACACGCCATGGCCTACCGCGCCGGGGCGGCGCTGCAGGACATGGAGATGGTGCAATTCCACCCCACCACGCTGTACGTCGCCGGGGCGTCGCGGGCGCTGATCACCGAAGCCGTTCGCGGCGAGGGGGCCGTGCTCGTCGACCGCAATGGCAAGCGGTTCATGCCCGAGTATCACCCGATGGCTGACCTGGCCCCGCGCGACATTGTCTCGCGGGCGATCGTCGAGCAGATCCGCCGGACCAACTTCACCCATGTGTTCCTCGACTGCCGGCACCTCGAGCAGGTCGCATTCAAGTCGCGGTTCCCCCAGTTCGCCAATCTGCTCGCCCAGTTCGAGCTCGACCCGGGGAAGGATCTGATCCCGATCCACCCCGCGACGCACTACATGATCGGCGGGGTCGATACCGACGTGTTCGGGAGGACGTCGCTCAAGCACCTGTACGCGGTCGGCGAAGCCGGTTGCTCGGGCCTGCACGGGGCGAACCGACTGGCGTCGAACTCGCTTTTGGAGGGGCTTGCCTTCGGGGCCCGCGCCGGGGAAGACGCGGCCAAGGGCGTTAAGGATTCCCCCATCAAATTCCCGCAGAATCTGGAACACCGCATTCACCCGAGCACGAAGACCGAGCTGGACCTGACGGACGTGAAGTCGTCGCTTCGGTCGGTGATGTGGCGGAACGTGGCGATCGAGCGGTCGGGCGACCGGCTGAACGAAACGCGGGAGATCATTGCGTTTTGGTCGCGGTATGTGATGGACAAGACTTTCCGCCCCGAGACCTCGGGGGTGGACGGGTGCACGGCAGGGTGGGAACTGCAGAACATGCTGACGGTGTGCTACCTGATCTCGACGGCGGCGTACACGCGGACGGAGTCGCGGGGAGCGCACTGGCGGGTGGATTTTCCCGAGCGGAACGACGGCAACTGGCGACTGCATTTGCTGTGGAAGCGGCCGATGCAGACGCCGATCCCCGAGCCGATTGACTGAGGATCTATGCTCGTTGGCCGGGGAGCGACTCGGCCGCTTTTTCGAGCAGTTCCCCGGCGCGGGAGAAGGCTTCGGGCAGGGGCATGTTTCGGGGTGAGACTTCTACGGCGTGTGCGAAGGTTGCTGCGGTATCGGCGGAGATGTGGCCGGCGAGGAGGGCGCAGGGGACGCCGAGTTCGCGGCAGAGTCGCGCGACGCCGGAGGCGGTTTTCCCCCCGGCCGATTGGCCGTCGAACGCGCCCTCGCCCGTCACGCAGAGGTCGGCGCCGCAGAGTCGTTCGCGGAGTTGGGTGGCGGAGATCACGAGGTCGATCCCGGGGACGAGTTCGGCGGTGAAGAAGCTCAGGAGTGCCCAGCCGAGGCCGCCGGCTGCGCCAGCGCCGGGCGTGGCGGCCTCGTCGAGCTTGAGGCAGCGACCGGCGAGTGCCCTGTGCTGGGCGTCGAACCACGCGACCTGCTCCGGCGTCGCCCCCTTCTGCGGGCCGAACACCACAGCCGCCCCGCGCCCGCCAGACAGGGGGTTGTCGACGTCGCAGGCCACGGTGATCGGGATGCGGTCAAGCGGGGAGCCCCGTCCCCTTTTGATCGAGTGGATCTCGGCGAGGTCGCGGCCGAGGAGCGGCTCGCCGGGGGTGACGGGTTCGCCGTCGAGTCGGAGGACGGTGTGGCCGGCGGCTTGGCAGCAGCCGAGGCCGGCGTCGACGGTTGCGCTGCCGCCGATGCCGAGCAGGATGCGGGTCGCCCCGGCCTGCACGGCGGCGAGGAGCAACTGTCCCGTGCCGAAGGTGGTGGTGTTCATCGGGTTGCGGAGGGATTCGGGGACGAGGGCAAAACCCGACGCACCCGACATCTCCACGACCGCCGTCCCTCCGGTCAACATGCCCCACCCCGCATCGATTTTCCCTTCGCCCAGCGGCCCCACGACCCGGGACACGCGGCGGGTTCCGCCCGTGGCGGCCAACATCGCGTCAACGAAGCCTTCGCCGCCGTCGGCAAGGGGGCATAGGTCCAGCTCGGCGGCGGGGTGCCTTCGGCGGAGACCGGCTGCGATGTGCCGGGCGACGGCGTCGGCGGGGAGACAGTCCTTGAATTTGTCCGGGGCGATGACGATCCGCATACGTGCTCTACACTACAGGCGATGGACGTTTTGATCACCGCCTTCTCCGCGTTCGGCCGGTTCTCGGTGAATCCGTCGATCGAGATCGGCGAGGCGGTGGCGCGGCGGGTGGGGGCGCGGTTTAAGCCGGTGGAGGTGAGCTTCGCGGCGGCTGAGGCGCTGGTGGACGGGCTGGAGGATGCTCCTCCGGACGTATGGCTGATGCTCGGCGTCGCGGA
>JBBRUM010000390.1:0-3831 GCA_038247815.1 Tepidisphaerales bacterium
ACCGAAGCCGGACTCAAGTGCCTTTACACCGGGACCGGAACCGTGCAGGAAGTCTTCCTCATCTGCTCCGACGCGGTCGCGACGCGCAAGTGGCTTACCGAAGAGGGGTTGGTCGACGACGCGGCGGAAGGTAACGACTCGACTGAGAAGTGAGGCCGTCGCTGTGGCGAAGATTGGATTAAACCCCGGTACCTCAGTGGGCGACCGAATGTGAGGGTGCTAAACTCTCCCCCCCCGGTCGTGGTTGGCGTCTTAGATGCGCCGCGCGGGGAAGGTTCCAAGGGTTCCAGGCATATGCCCAATAGGCCACAGGACTACCAGACCGCAGCCGGATTGCTCCGAGCAGGCAAGCTCGTGGCGTTCCCCACCGAGACCGTCTACGGCCTCGGGGCGGACGCGACGAACTCCGCGGCGTGTGCCCGTATCTTCGAAGCCAAAGGCCGCCCCTCGACCAACCCCCTCATCGTCCACGTGGCTGACACCGCAATGGCCCGACACTACACCGCCGCATTTCCCAGCGCCGCCGAGCTCCTCGCCGAACACTTTTGGCCCGGACCCCTCACGCTGGTCCTCCCCAAGCCACCTTCGATCTGCCGGGAAGCCACCGCCGGCCAGCAAACCGTCGCCATCCGCGTCCCCGACCACCCTGTTGCGCTGCAACTGCTCAGGACTTTCGCAGGGCCGATCGCCGCGCCCAGCGCCAACCGCTCGACCCGCGTCTCCCCCACGACCGCCGAGCACGTCCACGACGAACTCGGCGAGCGCGTCGACCTCATCCTCGACGGCGGCGCCTGCCCGGTGGGAATCGAATCCACCGTGCTCGACCTCACCACCTTCCCCAAACCCACCCTCCTCCGCCCGGGCAGCATCTCCATCGCCGACCTTCAGCCGCTCATCGGCCCGATCGACCTCCTCGAAGGCCGCGTCGTCGGCAGCGCCGAAGCCGCCCCCTCCCCCGGCCTCGGCGCCCTCCACTACGCACCCACCACCCCCGCCTACCGGTTCTCACGCGACGAATACCCCAGGCTCCTTCGACGACTCGGCGACGGCCCCTTCGAAGAACGCCCAATGGCCACAGCAACCCCCGCCGACAAAGGCGCAGCCGCCACCGTGCTCCTGCTCTCCAAAGCCTCCATCCCCGCCCCGCACGACGTCCTGACCATGCCCGTCACACCCGACGCCTACGCCAGACTGCTCTACGCAACCGTCCGCGCAGTCGACGAGGGCGGATACTCGGCGATGTACATCGAACTTCCCCCGAGCACGCCTGATTGGCTCGCCGTTCGCGACCGCCTCATGAGGGCAACGCGGCCCTTGCCATAGCGCGGTGAAGTCGGCAGGGGTCGCCTAATTCGCCTGGTCGTGCAGGCCGGGAGGTAAGCCGTACGTCAGAGAATCGGCGCCGGCAGTACGGAACATGGCGAAAAGCATTCGGTCCAAATCGTCAGTTTCCGCCGGCCAAAGGAGAAGTTCGTCGACCCCGTCTCGATAAATCCCGTGCATGGTGTCTTCAAGAACGGCGGGTTCGGTCAGGAGCAGCAAACGGGGCGCTCCCGGCTGCTCGACGAGAATTTCCAAAGCCGGAATCCAAGTCTCGACTTCGAAACCGAGGTGCACGACGGCGAAAAGTGGCGGCTTACGGGCCACCGCCGCGATCAGTTCAAGTGGCGACTCGAAGACTTTCCACTCGACGCCCCAAGTCACCCTTTTGGCCAGCAATGGGGTAGCGGCCTTATTCCGTGACAAAAGGTAAACGATCGGATTCTCAGTCATCATGGCGCGTCTCTCTCCTGATTCACTGCCCCACGTCCGACCACGTGCGACTCCCCAGAGATCGGGCCTATGTCACCTTCCACATAATAAAAAAAGATGCAAATTAGCTAGTCCTCCGCTTCACCCACACGCGTGGAACATGATCCGCTAACTTCTAGCCGGTGACCCAGCTGATGGCCAGTTCTCGGACGGCGCGGGCGACGACCTGTTCGGCGACAATGGTCTGTTCCGCCCCCCGGCGTTTGGCTTCCAGTCCAGTGGAAACAAAAGCGAGTCTGGCAAGAATTCGTATTTTGGGATTGACAGCGACCGCAGCATCGATGATTTCCAAAACGGCGGCGTCATGGGGGATCATGACGGCAAGTCCGGCGGCGGTTTCGACGCCGGCTGCCCGGAGTTGGGCGGGGTCGCGGGCGTCGCCGCAGACGAATCGATGGTCGGATCTTGCGTTGCGGGTGCAGACCTCGGGGTTGGCTTCGATCACACAAAACGGGGTGTTGCGTTCGCCGTAAAACTCAGCCAAAGCGCGTCCGGGAAGACCAAATCCGACGATGACTACCGCCGGGGGACGGAGTTCGGGCGGGACTCTGTGGGTGGCGTGGGGTTCCGCAGACATCGTTTACGCACAGATTACCGACTGGAAGCGCGAGCAACAATCCCCGGCCTCGTGGCGGGTGTTCCACGGGGATTGGTCGGCGTAACATCCCCGCCCGTGTTTGTCCCTTACGAAAGATTGTGAGAGCCATAGTGAACCGTCCGAGCAGCAGCAGTTCGAGTCATCCCGCCCACCCGACCCCACCCAACAGTTCCGCAGACCCGGTGACGCCCCTTGCCGCCGAAGCCGCCATCGAGCAGTCGCAGGAGTCGGCTGAGGTCCCCACCCGACTGACCCGGGAACAAATCCTCCCGATCCACGAAGCCGGTGTGAAACTCCTCGCCGAGCTGGCCAAGGTCCCCGACGGCGACATCGTCTCCGAGGTGGTCGCCAACGCGATCAAGCTCCTGCACGACCAGACCAACCGCGGCGATCTCAAGCTCATCAACACCAGCTTGAAGGAAATGCGGTACGCGTTGAAGGTGTTTGCTCCGTACCGCGACGTTCGAAAGTGCAGCATCTTCGGTTCGGCCCGGACGCCCGAGGACCACCCGGATTACGTCTCGGCAGTGCAGATGGGCAAGCGTATGGCGGACGCGGGTTGGATGGTGATCACCGGCGCCGGCGGCGGAATCATGGAAGCCGGGCACGGCGGCGCGGGGGCCGGCCCGAGCTTCGGATTGGCGATTCGCCTGCCCTTCGAGCAGAAGACCAACCCCTTCATCGAGGGGGACAAGAAGCTGATCAACTTCAAGTACTTCTTCACCCGAAAACTCATGTTCGTGCGGTCGTCGCACGCGGTGGTGGTCTACCCCGGCGGGTTCGGGACGATGGACGAAGCCTTCGAAGTGCTCACGCTCATCCAAACGGGCAAGTCCGTCCCCGCGCCCATCGTGCTCGTCGATCAGCCGGGGGGAACATACTGGCTGGACTGGCAGGAGTACGTCAACAAACAGCTGCTCGGGCGCAGACTAATCTCCGAACACGACCTCTCTCTGTACAAAATCACCGACGCGGTCGACGTCGCCGTGGCCGAGGTGACGAAGTTCTTCTCGAACTACCACTCGATCCGCTATTCGCGCGACGAGATGATCATGCGCGTTCAGCGGGCACCCGGTTTCGAGGAACTCGCGCACATCAACGCGACCTTCTCCGACATCCTGGCTAGGGGTACTTACCGGATGTCCGAAGCGCTTCCGGCGGAGAAGGACGAGCCTGCATTGGCGCACCTGCCGAGGTTGGTGTTCGCGTTCAACCGGAAAGACGCGGGCCGGCTGAGGATGCTGATCGACTACCTCAACACGCTTTAGATTTGGTTACTGTTTGTCGGCGAGGGAGCTGCGGATCCGGGCGCGGAGGATGAGCAGTTTTTGGTTCCCGGGTGAGAGCTTCAGGGCGTCATCGACGTCGGTGCTGGCGCCGGCGAAGTCACCCTTTTCCAAGCGGAGGGCGGCGCGTTTTTC
>JBBRUM010000391.1:0-3828 GCA_038247815.1 Tepidisphaerales bacterium
GCGAAACCGGTGAAACCCAGGCCGTTCCGGTCTCCGCCGCTGCCCCCGCCGAAACAGGGATCTTGATCGGGGTCAGGCCGCGCGGTCTTGGGATCGGAAAAACGTTCCAACCGGAGCCGGTTTCCAATCTTGACAGGTTTCCCGGCCCGATTACGATGCCCACCCCGCGGGCCGACTGGGTTCTCGGGCACGCGGAGGCGTGGGGTTCCGACTTCGGTCGGGTCCAGGCGGGCTAAACCCTGCTCGAAAAACGTGTTCCGTTTACTTGCCCTTGCGGGTGGGTGGCGGTGGTGAGTCTGACAATAGTCATCCGCGGTCGACCTCGGTCGGTCGCTTTTCCCGGGAGCTGCCCTTGAGCCCGTTGACCAAGATCCTCGTCATCCTCGTTGTCGTTCTGGCGCTGGTGCAGACGGCGGCTACCGTGGTGTTTGTCTCCCGGGCGGAAAACGCCAGCGAAGCCGTCGCCCGACTCAAGGAGGCCAATGACTCCAACTCGGCCAAGCTCGCCGCCGCCCAAACAGCCCTCGCCAACGCCGAAGCCGGCGTGAACACGGTCCGCCAGCAAACCCAGGCCCAGGTCGCCGCCTCGCAGCAGCAGCTTCTAACCGTGCAGCAGCAGCTCGCCGACCGCGATGTCAAAGCCGCGCAGCTCAACAGCCAGCTCGCACTCCAGTCGACCGACCTCGCCAAAGTCACCGAAGCCCTCAAGGCCTCGGAAGACACCAAGGGCAAGCTCACCGACGCCAACGGGGACCTCCGCAAGGTCAACGACGAACTGGCCAAGCGCACCGCCGATCTCAACGGCGCCAACGCCGACCTGACCAACCGCCTGGAAGTCACCGAGCGTGAACGCCGGTTCGTGCAGGAACAGAACGCCGAGCTGCAGAACCAGCTCGGTCGATCGACGGCGGCGATGAAAGACGCGGGCGTGCCCGCCCCGACGGCGACGGCGGTGGTTGGCGTGGGCCGCGGAGCCCCGGCGATCAACGCGACGGTCCGCGACATCCGTACGATCGCCAACATCCCGCACGCGACGATCTCGGCCGGCTCGGCTGACCGCGTGACCAAGGGGATGCGGTTTACGGTGCTGGACGCGTCGGGCAACTTCCTCGGGTTCCTTGAAGTCGACAACGTTCAGCCGAACGAAGCCGTCGGCCGCCTTTCCGGCCCCCGCGTTCCCGACATCCGCCCGGGTGCCGAAGCCCGCACGCAGCTGTAAGTAGCACGCCCCGCACAGCCATCCCACCCTGCATTCTCAAGGAGCACACGCATGTCCCGCCCCATGATGGAACCCATTGCTATCAAGCCGCAGAACGACGTTTACACCGGCTTGCTCGCGGTGACGCTGGTCGCGGTGGTCGTTGGACTGGTGATTCTCTTTGTACGTTCGGCGACGCTTTTCCCGAACAACCCGCTGTGGCAGGGCTGATCGCCTGGGCTGATCAACCGGGCCGATTTCAAGACCTTCAAGAGGACGATCTACAGTGGATCGTCCTCTTTTGTTTCGCCCGGCTGGGACGCTAGCCGGGCGAAACGACAACAGACCGATCCACCCGCCCTTTCTCCACCTAACACCGTGTTTTCCTTTCGGTTTAAGTTCCTTGACCCCGGCCCGATGGTTGACGGCGAGCTGACGCTCGTGGCCCCGTCGTCGAAGTACGTCGAAGACGCGGTGTACGGCGAAGCCGTCGCCGCGACGTACCCGCCCGACCCGACGAGTCCGCCGGGGTCGGCTGCGCCGATGCCATTCGACGCGCTGGGCGCACGGCGACGGATCGAGGATTTTCTCGAAGCCTGCCCGCGTGGGCGGCAGCGCGGCGACCGACTTGCGGGGAAGGTACCGGCGTACCACTTTTGGATGATGATCGACCCGGCGCATTTCGGCGTGCGCGCGGCGGGCGGCGACGGCTTGGTCGGGCCGTCGCGGATCGCGGGGGGGATCGGGTTGCGGGTGGGGCAAAACCGGGAGCTGGAGTTTTTCTCGGGGCACATCGGGTACCACGTGTTTCCGCAGTGCAGGGGTCGCCACCTTGCCGCGCGGGCGTGCAGGCTTTTGCTGCCGCTTTGCAGGGCGCACAAGCTTACGCCGCTGTGGATCACGACCAACCCGGACAACACCCCGTCGCGGAAGACGTGCCTGAGGCTCGGGGCAAGACTCGTCGACACGGTGGCGATCCCGGAGAACCACCCGTTTTTCGCGCGGGGCGAGACCCACAAGTGCAGGTACCGGTTGGACCTGTGACCGCGGCCGCGTTTCCGAGGCCTTGCGACTGGGACAGAAATTCCGTTGCGTACATGCAACGTCGGGGCTTTCGGGGGGTAATCCGGGACATGAACAGCCTTCGCCGCACCGCATTCACCCTTGTCGAGCTTCTCGTGGTTATCGGGATTATTGCGATACTTTTGGGGCTTTTGCTCCCGTCGCTTCAGCGGGTGAAGCAGCAGGCGGTGACGCTGCAATGCGCGTCGAACCTGCGGCAGATCGGGGTGGCGGTGACGAATTACTCGATCGCCAACGCGGGTTACATTCCGGCGTGGACCGGCTGGAAGACACTGTCGGGGAGATACGATTCGTCGCCTGACCCCGCGTGGTCCCAGTTGCTCGAGCCATATCTCGTGGCGCCGTCATCGGACCTGTACTCGTGCCCGGCGTTTCCGGAGGAACGGCGGTTTAATTATTTCCTGTCGGCGCGGTGGTCGTTTATTTCGGGGCACAATGCGATGAAGCTTTCGGAGGCGCGCCTGTCGACGCGGTTCATCCTCGCCGGCGACTGCACGACACCCGTGCTCTACCCACCCGCGTTCGGCACGACGAGTATCCCCGAGGACGACATCGACAAGGACGACGCCACGCAGGAGGCGCTGCTGTTCCGGGGACAGGTGAACGGGCTGAACATCCACCGCAATCAGGGCAACAACATCCTCTTCGCCGACGGCCACGTCGCGTCCTTCGCCCGATTCGACCCGACGGCGATGACCTACCACCCCAGCCAGATGAAGACCTGGGCGGAAGTGGCGAGGTAGGCGCGGCGAGTTACTTGCCCCCGGGTGAGTGGAACGCGGATTTCGTCTCCGAGGTAACTCTCGATTGAAATCGATTCGCTGGCCGCCTTGGGTTCGGGTTAATCACCAGCCCCCCTCACTGGGCGCGCGGGGGACGCCAAAGGTGAATCTCATCGCCGCGTTCTCCCCGGCGGCGACCACCATTCGGCGTGCGGAAACGCCACCGCGGGTGTCGCCGCCCGCAGCCGACGACGACTCCAACGCGACGGCTTGCACCTTGTAAACCTTGTCGCCGATGCGCATCTCCGGCAGGCCCGCAATCCCCCACGTCACGCCACCGACCCCAACGTCCACCACAACATCGGATGTGCGAGGGAGGAATGGCACTGGAGGCGCAAGCACCGCCTTCGCCGTCAGCCCGGACGAAACAGCGGCAACCGGGTCGGGCACGTTCACCGGGAGCACAGAGTCCCGCCCCGCAGTGACGCGCCGAAAGGTCACGGGAACCTCGCGCGTCCATTTGACGTTGCCTCCGGGAGGCAGCCGAACGTTAAACTCCAACACCATACGCGTTTCAAGTTCGTCAACGCCCCGCTCGTCCATCAGGCGGTGTAGAACGGGGTCTCGCCGGGTAACCCAACGCCGCCAGAATCCGTTGTTCGTCGCCAAGAGCCATCAATCCTGTGCCGAACCGCCGACCGTGGCCACCGCGCGGAGCTTGGCCGTCGACGCTGTCATCGTACCGGCAGCCGATCCCCAGCTCAGCTCGGTCGGACACCAGTCGCCGCGCCACACGACGCGTCACGCCACGAGCTTTGGCGCGCC
>JBBRUM010000392.1:0-3817 GCA_038247815.1 Tepidisphaerales bacterium
AGCATTTTTAGAAGTGCACCGTTTTTTGGTAGTTTGGGTACCCTCATCTGAGGGGTTGGCAAAAATACACCAAGAATTGTCGGAATGACTCGACCACTCCCCCCACGTGAAAACAACTTCCCATCTTGCCAAATCCGTCCGTTCTAACCCCGCCGCGATCGAGATGAGAACCCCCGCCTAGCTTGTAAGTATCCTTCTGAAAATAGCTTCCGATTGTTTGTCGAAACACTGCGCAGATGTCTGTGCTCACACATTCTGACCCCCATACTTGCGCATTCTTTGTGGAATTTTCCCATCCATTGCGGCGGAATCCGGTGTACAGTACGAGAGTTGATCCAAGCGCTGTTCCGCTCGGCCGGGATCTCTATCGTGGAGCCCGCGAACTGTAAAATTGTGGTCCGTGAGAGGAGAAGAGGATAATGAATATGAAACTTTCTATCGCAGCAGCAGTAGCTGCCGTCGCGCTGGTGTCTTCGATGGCATCGGCTTCTTTGATCGTGTCTTTTGAACAGAGCGATCTCCCCCTTCCTGAAGTGAACTATGTGGGAGCCCTTCAGTCGCACATTGGCTTTTCGGCCCCGAACGGTGTTCGCGTCACCGCGTTCGACGGCTCGATCTTCAACAACGTCGTTGTTGAGTTGACCGGCTTGGCCGCTTCCGGTCCCGCTGGTTCGCTGTTCGGCAGCGTTGGTCAGCAGCTGAGCGCGGGCACGTTCGCGCTCAAGTCCGGCCTGACGACCCTCCTGTCGGGTACGGTCGATACCTCGGCCACCCTGTTCGGTTCGAGCACCAGTGGCTCGGTTACTAGCAACAACGTAACCTACACCGGCGGCACGATCTTCACCGCCTTCCAAGGCGTTGGTGGCGTGGCAACGGGCGGCGAACTCTCGTTCACCCTCCTGAACATTGCCCCGGCCCTGACGGTCACCAACGGCAACATCGACAGCTTCGCCGCCAGTGTCAACGGCCAGTTCTCGGGTATCATCCCCGAGCCGTCCGCCCTCGGCCTCCTTGCCCCGGCAGCCCTCGTCTTGGTCCGCCGCCGCAAGTAAGCTTCCCGCTTCTGATGAAAATACGATCCCGGGGTCGATTCCCTTCGACCCCGGGTTTTTTCTGCGCACCCCCTGTTTTGGGGGGTACCGGAAACTTGCAGGTCTCCCCTCTTCACGCTATATTAATAAGAAATGTCCTTTAGGAGGGATTCCCCATGAAACTGTCGATTGCTGCTTCCGTCGCCACCGTAATCGCACTGACTTCGCTTACCCAAGCGGCAGTGCTCGTCTCGTTCGACCCGCTCCCGGTTACGACCGGCGTGCCCGAGGTTGTGTTTGGCGGTTCGCCGAAAGTCCTCGACGACGCAGCCGGCTTCGCCGGTTCGGGTGTCGGCGGTTCAGCCGGCGTGCAATTGCAAACGCCCCTGGCTGTGACCTCCGTTAGCGGGTTCGAGTCGCTCTCGAACGGGGGGACACGGTTCACCGACGTGTCAATGGGTCTCTCCGGGTTTCAAGCGATCGTTGCGGCCCAGACATTCATCGGTCTGATCGGCCAAGGCCTGGGCGACGGAACATTCAAGTTCACGTCATCGGCAGCCTCGGGCGCCATGGACTTGCTCTCGGGCAGCGTGACTGGTTTCGGCATTGTGGCGATCGGTGGCTCGGACACTGGCTCGATTCTTTCTGCCAACGTGACCTACACCTCCGGCGCGATTTACGACGCCTTGATCGCCATTCCGGGCGCAACGCTGACGGGCAGCTTGAGCTGGACCCTCCTAGACAGCACCCCCGCGTTCGCCATCGACGGCGACACATTCCTCAACGCCTTCTCCGCCAACGTCAACGGACAGTTCTCAACGCCGGTGATCCCCGAGCCATCCGCTCTCGGGTTGCTCGCCCCCGCCGGCCTGCTCCTTGCACGCCGTCGCCGATAGGCGGAATGCAGTTCAACATGACGATTCACCTGATGAGGGGCCTCGGCGGCCCCTCATCTTTTTTGCGGAATGCACAGTAACACGACGAATAAACAACCCGCTTTCGCGGGGTGAAGCCCATAGAAGTCTCGTTCTTGCAGTACCCACTCCACAAAAAACCCCGCTTTCGCGGGGGTGAGCTTCATCATCCGGGGTTTTTGCGTTGACCCGCGTTACTGTTTTGCCAGGTCGTTCGTTGAGACTGGGCGATCATCGACCTTGGCTGCGGGGTTCTGCTGTTCCGCAACTGCCCGTTTCGGGCCTGGTTCGACGAACAACACGATCATACAACCCGTGAGCAGGACGACAGCAGCCGCCAACCCGATCTGGGCATTTCTACGATTTTTTGCCATAGCAACAGCGCTCCCTTTGTACAACACTGACAACAACAAGCGAGCAGCACTGGCAGGCCGATCTCGCCCTCCGGTTTCACAATACGTTGCAAGTGGAAGCATTCCAAAGGGAATCTACGAGCTTCATCGCGACTTTAACTGGCAAGAATATGACTAATTTTGCGCATCTATCGCACGTAGAACGATTTCTAACACCCTCAAATGTGGGGTATCAATTTGAAACTTAATCGATTTTTGGTAAACCGTGCCCACGATTGCACTTACCTCCATCTTCCGACCTGCCAACCGGTCGAGGTGCATACTGGTCCGGTAGGCGCCCATCTTTCGCGTAAACGCGATCTTGCCATCAATTAATGCGTCTGAAAGCACCACGCCTTCCTGTGCGGCGACTGCTGCAACTTCGGCCATGACGACGCGTATGAGTATTTCGCCTGCGCGGGTTGCCAAAAGCTGCTCGGTGTCGAGATTGAGCGCTGCACCCAAGCCATTGAACGGTACGTTCCAGAGCTGCTTTTCCCATCGGCCCGTCAGAAGTGACCGCAGCACGTCCACTTCGAACCCGGTGCGTCGAAGGAAGGCTGCGAGCTCCTCGGTGTCGCAATCCCGGTTCGGGTCGTCAGATGTATCCAGAGATGGGTCGGGGGGTAAGGCTGGGAGGAGGTAGCGCGGCGAGGCGACGGGCGGGGCCGTAAGTGAGGCAGAGGGTGAGGCGGGGGGCGGGGCCGTGAGCGGGGCGATGGTTAGGGCCGGGGGCAGGTTGGGGTGGGTGTATCTTCCGATGGCGATTCGGCCGGAGTGTTGGTGGTCGGCGACTGCCGGGGCGACGCGGTGGACGGAGACGAATGCTGTTCCGCCGTAGATGCGGGCGTGGGGGAAAGCTTGGGCGAGGAAGGCCTCGTTGCCGAAGCCGTTTTGCAGTGTGAGCAGGCGTGTACCTATCCGCATCGTCGCCGCCAGGATTGTCGGTTGTTCTGCGTTGGCGGTGGTTTTGGTGGAGATGACGACGAGGTCGGCGGGGGGGAGGGTCTCGGGGGTGCGGTGGGGGACAAACGCGGTGGGCGGGACGTGGAAATCTCCGTCGACCGAGCGGACGTGGATGCCTTGGCGGGCGACGGTATCGAAGTCCGACCGAAGCAGCAGGTGCACGCGGACTCCGGATCGGATCAGCCGAGCGGCGTATAACAGCCCGAGCGCTCCCGCGCCGACCCAGACCACCGTTTCGATCGAGTTGCCGGGATGGTCCATGCACTGGAGTATCCACGGTTGTGCGTGCAAGAAAAGGGCGCTTTCTGTCGCGGGCGCATGGGCGGAGGGGGAGACAACGCCCATGCCAATGGCTACAACGGGACGCATGGGCACGAAGAAGCCATTGCATCCCGCCTCGCCTGCCTCGTCGTGGGGGCCCGGCGCGTCCGGGGCGGGGACGGGTATTGAACATGTTGCTGTTTTGGGGACGGGGGCGATGGCGACGGTGTGCGCGATGTTGCTGGTTCACAAC
>JBBRUM010000393.1:0-3816 GCA_038247815.1 Tepidisphaerales bacterium
AAATTATCGGGGTTTTGGAACCGATGAGGGGGCGGGAGCTGCCGCAGCTCAATGACTTGATTGTCGAGCGTCTGCGGATGATGCGGAACATCCGGGCGCACGATGCGATGATGACGTTTCATTTGGGGCAGCGGGCGCGGTTCACGACGGACGCGGGGCATGTGGTGCGGGCGACGTGGGGCATATGGTGCGGGGGACGCTTTCTCGGCACAACGCCAAGACGGTGACGGTGATAGCGGATTGTGGGCACCCTTGGCGGGTGAGTCCGACGTTGTTGCGGGCCGACGGGGTGAAGTGACGGGCGGGTTGGCCCGAGGTGGGGCCTACGCTCGGGGATGGGATTACCTCGGGTTCGGGAGGCGGAGTGGATGGATGAACCGGGGGTGCCGGAGGGCGAGTTGCGGGGGGCGCTGGCGTACATCCGGGGCGTGAATCGTTGGCTCGGCTACAACAGGGCGACTCGGGGGAGGGTGGGGGAGTGGGTGCGGGAGGGTGGGGGTGGAGTGGTCACAGTGTTGGATGTGGCGACGGGGTCGGGGGATGTGCCCGAGGACGCTGGGCGGGCTTTTGGGGACAGGGTGAGGGTGGTGGGGTTGGACTTGCATCCGGTGACGATTCGGGAGGCGCGGGTGCGCGTGCCTGGGTGCGGGTTTGTGCGGGGGGATGCGACTCGGCTGCCGTTTGCCGATGGGGCGTTTGACTATGTGATGACTTCGATGTTTGTGCATCACCTGCCGGAGGCGGTGATCGTGGAGGTGCTCAAGGAGATGTGGCGGGTTGCGCGGAAGGGGGTGCTGGTGGCGGACTTGGTGCGAAATCGGCGGGCGCTGTTTTGGATTCACGTTTTCACGGTGGGCGCGTCGGCGATGATCAAGCACGATGCGCGGGTGTCGGTGCGGCAGGCGCTGACCGGGGCGGAGATCGCGGGGCTGGCAAAAGAGGCGGGGTGGGTGGGGCTGGATTTACGGGTGCACTTTGGGCACCGGTTTACGTTGGTGGGGGGGAAATAGAGGGGATGTCAGATGTGGGGAGGGGGGGTTTCTGGATCAGCTGGGAGAGGCGGGATTTGAGACCTGCCAAGCGGAGGCGGGTGAGTAGGCGGCGGGGTTCGGGGTCGGTGGGGGGGGCGGCGGCGGTGGCGAGGCGGGCGTAGCCGGTGGCTGCGGGAAGGTCGCTACGTCGGGCGTGGGCGAGGGCGAGGTTGTGGAGGACGTCGGGGTGGTGGGGGTGGAGGCGGAGGGCGGTGTACGACGCGGCGAGGCCGTCGTCGAACCGGCGGAGTCGAAAACAGAGCACGGCGAGATTCTGCCACGCGCCAACTGACTGCGGAGCGGCATCGACCAGTCGGCGGAGTACGCGGAGCGCGAGCGTGGGCCTGCGGGCGCGGTCGAGCAGGAGGGCGAGCTCGAGTAGGGCGGCGGGGTCTGCGTCGGAGAGAACTTGCAACTCGCGGCGCAGATGATGCCTCGCGACGGCGGGAATGCGGGCGTCCAGTGCGGCGCGGGCGATGAGCAGGTGCAAGCCGGCGAGGGTCGGGTCGGCGCGAAGGGCGTCGCTCGCGGCGGCCAGGGCCGGTGCGGCCTGGTTGCGCCAGAGGAGGAACCGGGCGAGGGCGGCGTGTGCCGGGGCGAGGTCGGGGTCGAGTTCGACGGCCCGTTTGAAGGATGCGGCTGCGTCGTGGTGGCGGGAGGCGAGCTGCTGGGCGGTTCCGAGGTGGATCCAGAGGTGGGGGTTGTCGGGTTGGTCGTGGAGGCGGGAGAGGAAGTGGTTGGCGGCGAGGTCAAAGTCGCCGCAGGCGAGGCAGGCTTGGGCGAGGAGCAGCTCGGCGTCGTCGGACGGGGCGGTTTCGGCGAGTCGTGAGAGCAGCGAGCGGGCGCGGTGGGGCTGGTTTTGGGCCAGCAGGGCCCGGGCCATGGCCAGGTCGCAGCGCGGGCAGTCGTCTTCGTGCAGGCGGGCGAGGTAATAGGTTTCCTCCGCGAGTGGGAATCGCTGGAGCTCGGTCAAGACGGCGATCTTCAGGCAGTATGCCGGTTCGAAGGTGGGGTCGGTGTCGTGGAGTTGGGCGAGGACGGCGAGGGCTTCGCGGTGGCGCGACGAGCGGTGCAGGGTATGGGCCAGCGCCAGGCCGGTGTGGAGGTCGGCCGTGTCGAGGTCGAAGGCGGCGCGGTAGACGTCCACGGCTGCGGGCGTTTCACCGAGCGCCTCGAGCGCCGACGCGAGGGCGACGTGCCACGCCGCGTCGGTGGGAACCAGTTCGATGGCGGCCCGGAGGAGGGCGACGGCCCGGAGGAGGTCGGGTCGGGTCCGCGGCCCGTGCGAACAGTCCGCGAGTTCCATTCCCAACCGCGCGTCACCCTCGGCGCGGGACCAATCGGTCAAGCCCGAGTAGTCGGGGGCGTCGTCATCGGCTCGGTCGTCGTTGTCCTGCCATCGGCTCATGTTTCGACCTCGGGAAGACGGGAGACAGTAGTGTGTCCAAGCAGACGGGGACAAATCCGATCCACCGTCGGATCATCGGCGTGGGCGGGGGGCCGGGTGCGTGGATTTGTCCTTGAAGTGTGGGATGGATGGTTTAGTTTGGCCAGCCAGAGGTGCAGACCGGTGGCGCGCCGAGACTTGTGGAAGATGGATTACCAAACAGTGGGCAAATTTCGGCCATTTCTGACTGCGGAGCAAAAGCGGGCAGCGGGAGTGCGCGCGGTGTGGGCTGCCGTGGCGTGGTCGGCGGTGTTGGGTGTGTCAGTGTTGGGTGTGTCAGTGGGGGGGGCGGCAGTGGGGGTTGCATGGGGGCGGTTGGTCGAACCGGGGCCGAGTACGGCGGGGGCGGTGGTTCCTGTGGATGCCGTCGAGCGGGAGATCGCGGAGCTGGCGGCGGTGGTGGGGGATGAGGGCGCGGTGCAGGCGCGGCGGGACGACGCCGCGCGGCGGCTGGTGTCGCGGATCGGGGGGCGGCAGGGTGAGAGGATTCGGGTGACCCTGCTGGAGGCGCTGATCAACGTTCAAAACCGGGGAGGGCAATTGGCCACTGCTCGCGCGTTGGTCTGGTTGGATTCCTGGGGCGGTGGGGCAGGGGGGGGGACCGGGGCGAATGGTGCCGGTGGTATCGGTGGCGGGTTTGTGGCGCCTCTGAACGCCCTGTTGGGTGCGGACAGGCAGACCACCGAGGCCGCCGCCCAGGCGATGGCGAACTTTCAGGACACGCCGCAGGTGACGGGATTGCTACTGCGGTTCTTAAATGGCGGCGGTGGGACCGCCAAGCCGGAGTTGTCTCGCGTGGCGGTGGTGCGGGCGCTGGCTGCCGTGCCGGAAAAACCGGTGGCCGAGGCGCTGGTGAAGCTGGTCGGCAACCGCGCCGAGTCGGACCTGATTCGCGAGGCGGCGTCGGAGTCGCTGTCCGACCTTGCCGGCCGCGCACAGGGGGCGACGAACGCCGCCGGATGGGAAAAGTGGTGGGCCGAGGCGTCGAGGTTGACCGACGAGGAGTTTCGGCGAGTCTCGCAGGCGGCGCGGTCGGGCCGACTGACGTCATGGCGATACCGGTACGAGCAGTTGTCCGATGAGCTGTCGATGCTCTTGCTCGAGGGCTACCGACTGATCCCCGAGTCGCAGCGGGCCGAACGCCTGATCCGACTGCTCCGCAGCACCCAGCCGGCGATCCGTGCGGCGGGCGTCCGCATCGCGCTGGGTGACGCGCTCGAAGCCCGGGCGGTGCCCCAGGCGGCGCGGGAGGCGATCCGGCAGATGGTCGGCGACGAGTCGCCGACGGTGCGACTGGAGGTGGCCAATGCGCTGAGGTCGCTCAACGACGCCGCGGCG
>JBBRUM010000394.1:0-3801 GCA_038247815.1 Tepidisphaerales bacterium
CCGCGACCCCGAGTTCCTCCGCTTCGCCCGCGCCGCCGGCCTCCTCCCCGGAACCACCCTCACCCTCACCAGCCGAACCCCCGCCGCCAGCACACTCACCCTCAAACTCAACAAAAAACCCCTCACCCTCTCGGAATCCGCCGCCCAAAAGCTTCACGTGTCACTTTAAGTTCCCGCACAATCCGGTCTTGCTGTGCACAACTCCCTCCCCACCTCCCCCTACCATCCCCCGCAATGTCTGTCATCGACACCCCACTCCCCGAGATCGAGGTCAAGGACCGTTTCCTCAACCGCGATCTCTCCTGGCTGGAGTTTAACCGTCGCGTTCTCCACGAAGCCATGGACGAGCGCAACCCCGCCCTCGAGCGCGTGCGGTTCCTTGCCATCTTCACCTCAAACCTCGACGAATTCTTCATGAAACGCGTCGGCTGGCACCGGCGGCACAACCGCACCAATCCCACCACCCCCGTCTCACCCGACGGCCGCACCGCGCCGCAGGTCCTCAGGGAAATCCGCGAGTACACCCTCTTGGACCTCGCCCGCCAAGCCGACCACTACACCACCCGCCTCAAACCCGACCTCCGCGACAAAGGCGTTCACCTCTGCGCCTGGGCCGACCTCTCCGAACCCGAACGCCGCGCCGGCAGCGAGTACTTCCAGGCCTCCGCCTTCCCCGTCCTGACCCCCCTCGCCGTCGACCCCGGCTCGCCGTTCCCCTTTATCTCCAACCTCTCGCTCTCCCTCGGAGTCCTGCTCCGCCACCCCGACCGCATCGAGCCCGTCTTCGCCCGCGTCAAGGTTCCAGAGGTGCTCCCCAAGTGGGTCCGCGTCTCGCCCCTGGGCGCTACGCCGCTGCGCCTCGTTCCGATGTATGAGCTGATCCGTAACCACCTGAGTGACCTCTTCACCGACCTCGAGGTCCTCTCCGTCATGGCCTTCCGCGTCACGCGCAACGCCGAGATCCCCCGCGAAGACGAAGACACCGAAGACATCCGCGAGCTCATGGAGGAGGAGCTCCGCCAGCGCCGCTTCGCCGAGGTCGTCCGCCTCGAAACCGGCCCGAATCCAGACCCCTGGATGCTCAACTTCCTCAAGGACGAGCTCCGCCTTTCGGACGACGACTGCTACCAGCTTCCCGCCGAGGTCGACTACGAAGATCTCAAAATCGTCGCCGACCTCCCCCTGGCCAACCTCAAGTTCGACACGTGGACCCCCGTCACCCCCAAGCTCCTCGCCGACGAAAACGCCGACATCTTCTCCCTCGTCCGCCGCGGCGACTTCCTAGTACACCACCCCTACGAATCCTTCGACGCAACCGTCGGACGCTTCGTCGAAGCCGCCACCCTCGACCCCAAAGTCCTCGCCATCAAAATGACCCTCTACCGCGTCGGAGACTCCACACCCTTCATCAAATCCCTCATCCGTGCAGCCGAGCAGGGCAAACAAGTCGTCGTCCTCGTCGAACTCAAAGCCCGCTTCGACGAAGAACGCAACCTCCGCCTCGCCGACCAACTCGAACGCGCCGGCGCCCACGTCGTCTACGGCGTTCTCGGCCTCAAAACCCACACCAAAGTCACCCTCGTCGTCCGCGAGGAGCAAGACCCCGTCGTCCCCCCCCCGGGCCAGCCCCCGACCACCCCGCCCGTCACCGCCCCCACCATCCGCTCCTACGCCCACATCGGCACCGGCAATTACAACGCCACCACCGCACGGCTTTACACCGACCTCGGACTCTTCACCGCCGACCCCGACATCACCCGCGACGTCGTCGAACTCTTCCACTACCTCACCGGCCGATCCCTCAAACGGTCCTACCGCAAGCTCCTCGTCGCCCCCGCCAACATGCGCACCCGCGTCCTGGAACTCATCGACCGCGAAGCCGAAAACGCCCGCAACGGCCTCCCCGCACGCATCATCGCCAAAATGAACCAACTCGAAGAGCGCAAAGTCTGCAACGCCCTCTACGCCGCCAGCCGCGCCGGCGTCCAGATCGACCTCATCGTCCGCGGATTCTGCACCCTCCGCCCGCAGGTCCCCGGCCTCTCCGACAACATCCGCGTCTCCTCCGTCATCGGCCGCTTCCTCGAGCACTCCCGCATCTTCTACTATCGCAACGCGCAAACAGACGAAACCGACGGCGACTTCTTCATCGGCTCGGCCGACTGGATGTACCGCAACCTCCTCGCCCGCGTCGAAGCCGTCGTCCCCGTCGAATCCAAAACCCAAAAACAACGCCTCTGGCAAATCCTACAAATCATGCTCGCCGACAAACGCCAAGCCTGGGACATGCTCCCCGACGGCAAATACACCCAACGCACCCCCACCACCCCCGCCGCCGCCGCCACCGGAACCCACCAAACCCTCATGTCCCTCTCCCGCCAACAAGTTGAGACCTAGGCCATCGCCGTCACAACCCCGGCATGTCCGGATACCCCGCCCAAACCTCGGGACCACCGCCGAGTTCCTCGTCGCTCAGCAGGCACGCGTCCAACATGCTCCGCAGGTGGGCCTCGTCCATCCCCGCCCCGATGATCACCACCTCCTGACGCCTGTCGCCCCAGCGCGCGTCCCACCTCTCCGCGATGAACTTCTTGTTCTCCGCGTCCCGTGGCCAGCTCTTCCGCGGAACCACCGCCCACCACGTCCCGGCCTCCCGAACGTGGCAAACACCGCCGGCTTGCGACCATTCCACAGCCGAATCGTTCCGCGTCGCCAGCCAAATGAAACCCTTGCTCCGCAACACCCCCACCCAATCCTTCTGCATCTCGTCCCAAAGTCGCATCGGGTGAAACGGCCGCCGCGCGCGGTACACAAAGCTCCGAATCCCATACTCCTCCGTCTCGGGAATGTGTTCCCCCCGCATCTCCCGCAACCACCCCGGGTTCGCCGCCGCCTTCTCCATCGAAAACCTCCCCGTCCCCATGATCTCACCCGTGCCGATACGCCCGTGTTGCGCGCGAATGATCTTCGCCCCGGGGTTGAGGTGCCCCAGGATCCCCTCCAATCGGCTGGCCTCCCTCTCCCCCACACGGTCGCACTTGTTCAGCACGATCACATCCGCAAACTCCACCTGTTCCACCAGCAAATCCACCACCGTTCGCTCGTCGCCCTCCCCGGCGGACTGACCACGTTCCGTCAGCGCGTCCGACCCCGCCCAGTCCCGCATGAACGCGCCCGCATCCACAACCGTCACCATCGTGTCCAGCTTCGCCACGTCCCCCAGCGAGTTCCCCTGGTCATCCTCGAATGTAAACGTCTCCGCCACCGGCAGCGGCTCGGAAATCCCGCTGCTCTCGATCAGCAGATAGTCGAACCGCCCCTCCCGCGCCAGCTTCCCCACCTCCACCAGCAAATCCTCCCGCAAAGTGCAACAAATGCACCCATTGGTCATCTCCACCAGCCTCTCCTCCAAGAGGTCCAGCTTGCCCCCTCCCTGCCGCACCAACGCCGCGTCGACATTCACCTCCGCCATGTCGTTCACGATCACCGCCACCCGCATGCCGTCGCGGTTCCCAAGCACATGGTTCAGCACCGAAGTCTTCCCCGCCCCCAAAAAACCCGACAACACCGTCACCGGCAACTTCTTCATCTTCGCCATCGCAATCCTCGCTGCTAAACATCGGTTCGTTCGGCCGAACGATAGTGCAAGACAAATGCAAATGCAATTTTGATGCATCACAACCCGCACCCGCTCCGCTCCACACGCCCGCTACGCCCGTCGCGCACGTTCGACCTACGCCCCCCCGCCCCCCCCGGCCAGCCGGCCGCCCCGGGGGCGGGGGGCCGGGCCGCGGGGCGCCG
>JBBRUM010000395.1:0-3800 GCA_038247815.1 Tepidisphaerales bacterium
CGAGAAAGAGCCCGCCGAGGTGGGCGCTCCCGGGGAACCCAAGCGGCGCAGGTGGCACTACCTGCGGCAGTATTGGGGGTGGCTTAAGCCGTCGTGGCGGGCACTTCTGTCGTTGTTCGGGCTGGCGCTTCTGGCGGCGGGGCTGGATTTGGTTTGGCCGCTGCTGATCAAGGTGATGGTGGATTACCTGGTGTCGGCGACGATGGGCCCGGGGGAGAAGTTGCGGTGGCTGCTGATGTGCTCGGCGGGGGTGGTGGTGCTGCTGGTGGTGAAGCAGGGGATCGAGCTGTTCCGGGCGTATCGGACGGCGGTGCTCAATGCGAAGTTGCTCGTGCGACTGCGGCGAAGGTTGTTTAAGGCGCTGTTGGGGTTGCCGCTCGGGAAGCTGGGAGATTTTAAGAGCGGGGGGATTGTTTCTCGGCTGGGGTCGGATGTGGATCAGGTGTCGGGGCTGGTACAGCAGGCGGTGATTGCGCCGGCGGTGTCGGTGTTGCGGATTGTTTTGACGATTGCGGTGCTTTTGTACCTTAGTTGGGAGCTTGCGGTGGCGACGCTGGTGGCCTTGCCGGCGGTGGGGGCGATGACGCTGATCTGGCTGCGCAAGGTCAGGCCGATTTACCGCTCGATGGTCGAAGACCGGTCGGACGTGGACGCGCGGGTGGGCGAAACCTTCGGGGGAATCCGGGTGGTGCGAGCCTTCCGCCGCGAGCCGCGGGAGGCGCGGGAGTATGGCGTGGGCACGCACACGGTGATCCGCAAGATGCTGCGGGCGAACCGGGCGGAGTTTCTGATTGAGAATGGCTGGGGCCTGCTGATTCCGATGGCGAGTCTGATCGTGGTGGGGTACGGCGGGTATCTGGTGATCGAGGGACGGGGGCAGATCGGCGACATCGTGACGTTTCAGATTTACGCGGTGCTGCTGCTCGGGCCGGTGATCCAGATCGTGGCGAGCGTGTCGCAGACGCAGAAGTCGCTGGCTGCGATGGAGCGGGTGTTCGACACGCTGGCCGAGCCGGTGGACAAGCCAGACCGACCCAACTCGCTCAGCGCCCCGACCACTGTCAATGAGATACGTTTTGACCGCGTGCATTTCGAGTACCGCCCCGGCACGGCCGTGCTGAACGACATCAGCTTCAACGTTCTCGGGGGCACGACCGTCGCCCTCGTCGGCCCGAGCGGAGCCGGGAAAACAACCCTCACCGACCTCGTCTGCCGGTTCCACGACCCCTCAGCCGGGCGGATCACACTCAACGGCACCGACCTGCGCAACTTTGCCCTCACCGGCCGATCCGGCTACCGCTCGCTGCTGGCGGTGGTGCAACAGGACACATTCTTGTTCGATGGCAGCGTGCACGCGAACATCGCCTATGGCCGCCCACCTGGCGCGCGGCGGGCGACGCGGGAGGAGGTCGTGCTGGCGGCGCGGCGGGCGAACGCCGACGAGTTCATCTCCGCCATGCCCGAGGGGTACGAAACGGCCATTGGCGAGCGCGGGTTCAAACTCTCCGGCGGCCAGCGACAACGACTCTCCATCGCCCGCGCCATCCTCGCCAACCCCCGAATCCTCGTGCTCGACGAAGCCACCAGCAACCTCGACACCGAATCCGAACAACTCATCCAAGCCGCCCTCGCCGACCTGGTGAAAGACCGCACCACCTTCGTCATCGCCCACCGCCTCAGCACCATCACCCACGCCGACCAAATCCTCGTCCTCGAAGCCGGACGGCTTGTGGAAACCGGCAACCACGAGGAACTGCTCGGCAGGCGAGGGCTGTATTTCGAAATGGTGGAAAGGCAGCGGATGGGGGCGGGGGGCGAAATTGAGTTGAGGGCGAAGGCATGATCGTCGACACTCGGGGACATGACACTGGAGTGTCGAAGTGCTTTGCAGCCGACCCATGGTCGTACCGCGGCGGTGGTGTTGGGGTGTCTGGTATTGGTGGCGGGAAGTGCGATTGTGGCGTTGGCGGCGATCATGGTGATTTACGCGATTCGCTGGGTCGGGCGCGGGAAAATGGCGCTCTGGATGGACGGGGTGGTGACGTCGGTCAAGTTGGGAACGCTCGGCGGAGTCTTGTTGGGTGCGAGCTACGGATTGGACAGGTTGCAGAGTTGCGCATTGCCTCGATGCGTCGCGTTGTGTGGGGCGACGATGATTTTCGCCGAGAGTGACACGATCAACCCGACGATTTACTTTGCGGTGATTGCGTTGCCGGGCTGGCCTTTGGCGAGGGGAGATGCGTTTTCTTTTTGGGCATACGGTTTGATGTTTGATTTGACTGCCCTGTTGGCGTTGTGGTTTCTGCAAAAGTTCTTCCGGTCTCCGGGGTTGTGTGAGACACTTGCGACAGCGCACACGCCAGTGGGCGGATCAGATCGGCTGCGATACTGACGGCTGCGATGCTGCCGGTGCGGGCGGTGTTGACGGCGACGATCGACCCGTCTTCGCGTTTTGATTGCGACGCCGACACAACGGCGGTGGAATGGGTCGTAGCGGGCGTGGGTGTTTTCTGCGGCGACGACGGTGGGTTCGTGTTTGCGGCGAGGATCGGGGGCGGAAGGGTTCGTCGTGGTGTGGGGTTCTGTGCAGCGGTAGATGGGCGGCTGGATGGATGAGCCGACGTTGTCGCACCCATGGTTCCGTGGGGTGTTGCCACAGGTGGTGAGAGGTGTGTTTTGGATTGCGGCGGTGGTGGTGTTCGATCGGGTGTGCCGGGCCGAAGAGTTGGATTCGGGGAAGACGTCGCCGCTTGCGGTGGTGCCGTTGGAGTCGGGGCGTGGGGAGTGACGGCTGGGGCGAAATTGCCTTGCCCTGCGGGGGTTATCGATAGACACTTTGGGGTATGACGATTGAATACAGGTCGGCGACGTATCGGCCGCCGTGTCAGACGGGGTTGACGGTGTGGGGGGTGTTGTGTTTGGTGGGGGCTGGGTTGGTATTGCTGGGAATCGTGGTGGGGGTGATGGGGATACTGATGATTGGGGCGACGGGGGGCGGGGTTGTGGGGGGGAGGTCGGTGGGAACGGTTGGAGCGTTGCTCTTGGCTGGGGTGGCGATCTACGGGCTGATGATTGGGGTATTGGTGATGATGGGGGTGGGGATGTTGCGGCGGAAGCGGTGGGTTCGGCCGTGGGTGTTGACGGGGTCGGCTTGGATGATGTTGGTGACGTGCGTGTCATTTCCGGTGACGACGTTTTCGATGTGGCACACGGCTTCGGCTTCGGGGGCTGCGGGACTTGTGATGGTGCTTGTCGCGCTGTCGATGTTCGCGATCATGTTCGGTCTGTCTTGGTCGCTGTTTCGGTACTTTCGCAAGCCGGAGATGGTGGAGACGCTCAACTTTTTCGACCGTGGCGGTTCTCGGCTGGAGCGGTGGCCCGTGCCGGTGTTTGGTGTGGGGGTGGTGGCGGTGTTCTCAGGCGTGGCGGGGTTGTTGGGTGTGGTCATGCCGGTGGTCGATCTGTGGAGGGGGGTGAGTGCGGCGGCTGTGGTGTCGGTGGCGGGCACGCTGTTGGGTGCGGCGCTGTACGTGGCGGGGGGCGTGTGGTGTTTCCGCCAGCCGGCGCGTGGGTGGCGGGTGCTGATGGCCGCGATTTTATTGGGGTTCGCCCAAGCAGTGGTGATGTACGCCGTGTTCCCGGAGTTTATGCAGCGGATCATGGAACAGGCGGCGAGCGGGGCGGGAGGCGGAGCAGCCGCTGCCAGCGTCCAGCCGAGCTGGATCACCTTCGCTCAGGCCGTTTCGGGGCTGGTGGCGTACGCTGGGGCACTGTGGTGGCTGCGGAAATGGTTCCTCGAA
>JBBRUM010000396.1:0-3796 GCA_038247815.1 Tepidisphaerales bacterium
CTCCCACCCCCAACCAGCAGAAATGCCCCCCGAGAATCCCCCAACCTACCCACCCACCCACTCACCCCGCCATCCCACCCCGACTAACCCACTTCTCTCTTTCAAATACTTTGCCTCTCGTCGGATCCTCAGCCCGCGAGCTCCACCCGTAACGCCCTTTGTTCGGCCAACAACTGGGACAATCTCCGCCGCCTCCCCCCGTCCTTCACTCCGTCTCTTTATCACTCTGTCTCGCTGTCACTTCTCCTCCCCCTCCCCCCCCCACCGCCACCACCACCACCGTCTGGTCGTCGCTCGGTTCTCTCGACTTCTGCCACTCCGCCAGTTCCCTCTTCAACCCCGCGATCACCGCTTCCGGCCCGCTGGCTGCGTCGCGTTCGAGGCACTCGACCAGCCTCTCCTGCCCGAACAGTTCCTTCTCCGGGCTCCAGCTCTCCGTCACGCCGTCGGTGATCACCGCAAGCCAGCCGCCTTCCCCGAGCATCACCGGCTCGCAAGCATCGGCGAGGAACTCCGGCACGACCCCCAGCGGCGGAGCCGGCGGGATCAGCTCCACAATCTCCGCCCCGCTACACGTCCGCACCAGCACCGGCCCGTGCCCCGCGCTGCACCACCGCAGCTCCCCCGCCGGCGACACCAGCCCCAAGAACGCGGTGACAAACATCCCACTTTCCAAGTCCGCAGCCAGTCGCGCGTTCACCCGCTCCAGGATCTCCGTCGGCTCGAACGCGTCGTCGGTCAGCACGCGCACCAGGGCCCGGGCTTGGCTGACGACCAGCGCCGGGGCGATCCCGTGTCCCGTCGCGTCGGCGACGAACACCGCCAGTCGGCCGTCCTTGGTCTCCCACAGGTCGTAGGCGTCTCCCCCGGTCGTGCTCGCCGGCCGGTTCCACCCCGCCACTCTCAGCCCGCCCACCTTCGGCGGGAACTTCGGAATCAGCGCCTCCTGCACACGCCGCGCGAGGTCCATCTCCCGGCGCATCGCCATCGCCTCCAGCGCCCGCTCCTGCAGGTGAAACCGTTGAATCGCGACCCCCGCCTGGTCCGCCAGCAACCGCGCCAACATCCGATCCCCCGCCGAGAACACCCCCTGGTCGCGCCCCAGGTTCTTATTAATCACTTGCAACACCGCAACCGCCCGCTCCTCGAGGTCAAACACAGGCACGGTCAGCAAGTTTCTAGTTCGATACCCAGTCTTGAGGTCGATCCCCCGGTTAAACCGGTCGTCCAAATACGCGTCGGGAATCACCAGCATCTCGCGACTCTGAAACACCAGCCCCACGATCCCGGCTGTGGCGGGCACGCGGATCTCTTCCGCCCCCATCGCGACTTTGGTCCAAAGCTGATTGGCGTCTTCGTCGTAAAGGAAGAAGCTGGTTCGGTCCGAGTGCAAGATCGACGCGGCTGCGCGGCAAATCAGTGGCAGGAGGTGTTCAAGATCGGTCGTTACCGCAAGCTCCCGCGAAACCTCCAGAAGATCTCGCATTGCTTCGCCCGACACGCTCGCCATTTCGCCCGCATCCGCCGGCGCAATCTCCCCGTCGACCTGTCGGCCGTTGCTATCCATACCGGCTTGTCCGCCTCGGTCCAACGCCATAAGCACCATCTCCCCTCCGGTTAGGTTCGCTAGCTTACACGACCAATCAAAAACAGCCTCGACTAACTTTCGCCTCTGGACATATCGCAACTCGTGCTTACATTGCTCTGGTCAACATCGCAATCCTGCCCAGTCCACCCAAGCGTTACGATTGATCACATTTTTCTGTTGGAATTGGGTCCCGTTGCGTCGATGATCAATTTATGGCGTAGCCATTACTCGCTTCGCCACCGCCTGCGGCCAGGGTAGGCCAGACCGCAGACCACGCCCGAGGGTCTTTGGAGTCCGCCGACGCTCGTCGCGAACCCCGTGGAACCCAACTTGTTCAGTGCGAGGATTCTCAATGTCCATGTTCAAATCGTCACCCAAACCTACATCCAGCCGAGTTCGTTCCGCAAAGCTCGCCGCATTCGTTCTTTTCGCAGGTGGAGTCATCGGAGCCACTGCCGCCATCGCCGCGTCGAGTCGGATGGCCTCCCCCGAGTCGCCGGTGGCGTCTCTGGTCAAACTCGGAATCAGGTTCGACGGTGCCAGGACCTGCAACGCCTCGGCCTGCCACGGTGGCAGCGAACCCGGAGAGTCGCCCCACGGCCAAAACGCCTACACACTCTGGTCGGGGAAGGACCCCCACCGCGCCGCCTTTGATGTCCTGATGAACGACCAATCCAAGAAAATCGCCGCAGCCGCCGGCATCGCAGACGCGACCACCTCGTCGGATTGCCTTTCCTGCCACGCCACCAACGCCCCCGAAAATCTCCAGGGCAAAGAGTTCGCCATCGACGAAGGCAACTCCTGCACCACCTGCCACGGACCCTCAGACAAGTACCTCGCCCCCCACGCCACCAAAGGCTGGACCGAACAGCAGCGCAAAGCCACCGGCGCTCCCGACCCCGCCTACCACGCCAAGCTCCTCGCCGCCACGGGATTGTACGACACCAACCCCCTCGTCGAACGCGCCGACCGCTGCGCCTCCTGCCACCTCGCCATCGACCACAAGCTCGTCAAAGCCGGCCACCCCGTCACCGTCTTCGAGATGGACTACTTCTCCAACCCCAACGTCTACCAAGACCGCCACTGGCCCGACGGCAAGGAACCGTTCTTCAACACCCACCAGTGGGCCGCCGGACAAATCGTCGGCGTGCGTGACACCTTCCGCCAGCTCGCCTCCCGCGCCTCCGGCGGGGCCGACGCCGATGCGGTCAAACAAGCCTACGAACAAGCCATGAGCCACCTCCTGGCACTCAAGGCCCTCACCTCCGCCGGCGGACCCGGCGCAGGCGTCGTAACCGCCGGCGAAGCCGTCAAACTCGGCGACAACGCCGCACTCGCAACCGCCGCAACCGCAACCGCCGCAGCCGCAGAAGCCGCGTACCCCGCATTCAACACCTTCAAAGGCACCAAAGAACTCACCCTTAAAACCCTCGCCAACCTCACCGAAAACCCCGCACTCACTGCTCTCGGCATCCATGGCGTCGAACAGCAAGCCTACGGAATCTTCGCCCTCTACAACGCTTTCGCCCTGACCGAAAAAGCCCCCGAAGCCGACGTCAACTCCGCCAACGACTCCATCGGCAAACTCTTCGGCCCGCTCGATAAAGCCGCCTACGGCAACATGGACGGCTACGCCGAAGCCCTCAAGGAATTCGCCGGGAAACTCCCCAAGTAACCCGCACTTCCAACCCAAACCAAAGGGTCCGGTCCCCCCGAGGGACCGGACCCTTTCTCTTTCCAACACCGCCGTCAACCGACATAATCTCCCCACCATGGCCACTCGCAAATCCGCCACCTTCCAAGTCATCGCCTCCCTCGCCACCCAAGCCGCCATCGACCAATCCACGCGGCGCGAAAATTACCCCTCCCCCGATGCCTTCATCGAGGAAGCCGTCCGCGAGAAACTCGCCCGCGGCAAACAAACTCGGCTTGAGCAACTACTTCCTGATGGCCTCGATAGTGGGCCCGCCATCCCGTCCAACTCTGCTTTCAAACGAGACTTGGACAAGAAGCTCGCTGCCGCATCCAAGTCCGAACGTGCCTCGTCCCGGGGAGCCAAAAAGCGGGGCGCAGCTTGGCCCGCACTCTTTTCGTCCAGCCCCGCGCACAACTCCTCACCCTCGAACTCGCCGAACGTATTGACAACGACAACCCCCAAGCCGCCAAACAGTTCCTGGTAGCCATCTTCGCCACCTTGGGATTGATCGC
>JBBRUM010000397.1:0-3773 GCA_038247815.1 Tepidisphaerales bacterium
CCCCGAACCAAAAGCCCCCCCCGCACCCCGCTGCACCTCTCCCTTACCCCCCAGCCCCCACCCCCCAAGCTCCACCTTAGACCCCGCAACCCCCGCCCCTCACCCCACACCCCTCAGTGCCTTTCCCTTCTGCCTCTCTGTCACTTCCCCGCCCACACCTTTGCCGCAAAGTCCTCTGCCCGCACCGCTTCGCCCGGCTTGACGCCGAACCGCGCCGGCAGGATCAGTACGCCGTTGACCCCCGACCGCCCGTGCGACCCCTTGATCATCGCGGATTTCCACGCGATCGGCGGGAGCGGCGCGGGCGGCGGCGACGGCTTACCGCCGAAGAACAACTCCAGCGGGTCGTACCCCGGCTTGCGGTGAATGTCGATCGTGCTCGCCCACTTCGGGACCACCTCCGGATCTGTCTCAGCCGTCGCCCCCTCGGCCCACCACCGATAATCCAGCCAAGCGCCCTCCGGAGCCTGCACCTGAATGTCCCCCCCGCGTGGATGGGCTATCCCCCTTTCGCCCATCACCTCCAGCCCCAACTCGCGCACAACGCCCTCGACGGCGGCGCGGTCCCCCTCCGACCGGAGATACACATGGCCGATCTGGTGGTCGCACATGACAAACCCCGGCGAGTCCGCGTAATCCACCTGCGGCCCCTCGGCGTTGCGCCGGAGCTTGAGCAAGCCGGCGTCCCGCAGCGCGCGGTTCGGCGCGATCGCCCGACTCACCTCCGAAATCGCGTACTCCGACAGCACCACGACCTCCGTCCCCAGCCCGTCCGCGGTTTCCAGAAGCCCCTCCAGCGCACTCGAGAGTTCCGCCACCGCCGCCTTCGCACTTTCCGACCCCGGCCCGAACCGCTGCAGGTCATAGTCCAGATGCGGCACATACGTCAGCACCAACTCCGCCTCCCGCCGCGCCAGCACCCGCCCAGCCGCCGCCGCGATCCAGGCTGAGCTGCGAATTCCCGCCATCGGCCCCCAATAGTTCATCAGCGGAAACGGCCCGAGGTCTTTCTGGAGCTCGCCTGCCAAGCCGGGCGGACTGCTCCACAGGAGCGAGGTCGTGCGGCCGTCGGGACCGTGCTCGGGCTTGGGGGTAAGCACGATGTCGGCTGCGGGGGCGGGTGTGCCGGAGAAGCCGGGCATGCAGTGCTGGAAGAACAGCATCGCCGTGCGGACGGGTTTCTGCGACCCGCCGTCTCCCCGCCAGAACCTCGGGACGCCCACGAACTGGTTTGACTGCTCCCAGAACGACACCTCGCAGCGATAGTCGCCGTGGTTGGCCGCATCCACCAGCCGGGCGTCGGCTTGGCTGCGGTACGTCGCGACGCCGTTGGCCACCACGCCATGGACGGAGGGAGACGCGCCGGTCGTGAGCGTCGCCTGCACCGAGCACGTCACCGCCGGCCAACTTGGCACGAGGCTGGCAATAACCCCCCGTGCGACTAGATCGCCCAGGCGCGACGCAGTCGGAATAAAAGCCAAAAGTTCGCGCGAAAGACCGGGAATTGAAAGGAGCAGCATCGACATGGGTCCAGAAGTATATCTGCACATGGTCCTTCAGACGGAACATGGCCCGCCCACAATCTCGCGAAGGAGGGGCCGCATCGTGGCCCGTGTATTTTTTTGGCGAATCCGGGCTATTGCCCGCACCTGCCGTTCTGGGGCCGCACGAAACTTGTCTCAAGACACGGCCCGCCTTGCGGCCCCTACTTGTCAAACGCGCACAACCAGCTCGGTCGTGTAACCTTGTGACCATGCGCCCCCTCTCGGTTCGTGTCGTGTTCCTTCCCGCGCTGCTGACCCCGGCGGACGTCGACGGGCGTGTCGTTGTGGGGTTTGATGTCCTGCGCGCCACCACCACGATCGCTGCTGCGATTGCGTCGGGGGTTTCTTTGTTGCAGCTTCATCCGACGCTCGATTCGGCGCGTGCGGCTTTGGCGGCGGGGGGGAGCGACGGGCTTCTCATCGGCGAGGAGCACTGCCTCAAGCCGGCCGACTTTCATCTGGGCAACTCGCCGGGACAGTTCACCTCCGAGCACGCTGGGAAGTCGGCGCACATGGCGACGACCAACGGAACGAGGGCGCTGCTGAGGCCGTTTACGGTGGGGACGCCCCGGGCGGTGTTGGCGGGGTCGCTAGCCAACCGACTGGCGGTGGCTCGGGCGTGCCTGCACCTGCTACCAACGGGCGGGGGGGTGACGTTGTTGTGTGCGGGGACGGATGGTGAGGTGGCGTATGAGGACGTGCTGGGGTGTGGGGCGGTGCTCGAGTCGTTCGTCAACCTGCAGTGTCTCGGGCCGGTGAATGATGGGGGGCTCGTGGCGATGGGGGTGTGGACATTCGCGGCCGCGGGGATCGTCAGGGCGAAGGAAGGCGCAGCCGCGTACCCGTCGGGGTTTCGGCTGGGGCAGGGGGCGAAGAACCTCATCGCAGCCGGGTTGTCGGAGGACGTGCAGCTCGCCGCCCGGCCTGACACGCTGGCCGTCGTGCCGCAGGTGTCGCCGACGGGGGTGGTGACGGCACTTGAACTCCCACCACTACCCGGAGCGATGGACAACTAAAGACAAGCCCGGGCCGATTGGCCCGGGCTTGCTCGTAACTGTGTTATTTGCTTGAGTTGGCCGGTTACCAAGCCCAGTCGCCAGACATTACTACCAAGCGAAGTGGGCGAAGGCCTTGTTCGCGTCGGCCATGCGGTGCGTTTGGTCGCGGGTCGCCATGGCTTTGCCTTCCTTTTTGTAGGCTGCGAGGAATTCATCGGCGAGGCGGTCGGCCATCGGACGGCCACCGGCGTCGCGGCAAGCGGCGAGGATCCAGCGGAAGCTCAGGCTCTGCTGGCGACGCTTGTTGACCTGCATCGGCACCTGGTAGTTGGCACCGCCGACGCGCTTCGAGCGGACCTCGACGAACGGTTTGACGTTGTTGATCGCCCCTTCAAAGAGTTCCAGCGGCGGAACTTCCTTCATCTTCTTGGCCACCTGTTCCATCGCGCTGTAGAACACGTTCTGCGCGACCGACTTCTTACCGTCGTACATCAGGCAGTTGATGAACTTCGACACGAGTTTCGAGTTAAACCGGGGGTCGGGCTTGAGGATCGATTCCGACGCTGTCCACTTTTTATAGGCCATGATCAGATACTCCGCATGAAGACTCATTCGCCGGCGTTGCCGGTGAAAGGTCTA
The DNA here is from genome assembly GCA_038247815.1 of Tepidisphaerales bacterium. Taxonomy (GTDB): domain Bacteria; phylum Planctomycetota; class Phycisphaerae; order Tepidisphaerales; family Tepidisphaeraceae; genus JBBRUM01. The sequence continues at coordinate 3,182 of JBBRUM010000397.1, forward strand.
GCTGTTTCTCTTGGGGGTTTGGGGGTCTTGAGGATTACTTGCCGCGCTTCGCGCCGTACTTCGAACGGCTTTGCTTGCGGCCGTCGACGCCCAGCGCGTCGAGCGTTCCACGAACGATGTGGTACCGAACACCCGGAAGGTCGCGAACTCGGCCGCCGCGAACGAGCACGATCGAGTGTTCCTGCAGGTTGTGCTCTTCGCCGGGGATGTAAGCCGTAACTTCGCGGCCGTTGGAAAGGCGAACTCGGGCGATCTTCCGGAGGGCCGAGTTCGGCTTCTTCGGGGTCATTGTCTTGACTTGAAGGCAGACCCCGCGCTTTTGCGGGCTGGCCTGCAAGTCTTTAACTTTGTTGTTCTTGGCGAGCGAACGCCGGGGCTTTTTGATGAGCTGATTAATCGTCGGCATTACCAATACCTTCTAATGGCGAAAACCTGTCGTGACGAAAACCCTTCCTCACGGAGTGACCGGGAGGTGGGTAGCCGACGAGAATAGCACCCCTCGACGTCCCTTTCAAACCACTGACAATCCATACCCGCCCATTTCGTCGCCATCCGCCGTAACTTCCGCCGAATCCTTGCTCCCCTCAACGGG
>JBBRUM010000398.1:0-3766 GCA_038247815.1 Tepidisphaerales bacterium
AACTGGACGGTCATGCGGATGCTGGTGCTGCAGGTGCTGGTGGTGGGGCTGCTCGGGTTCGGGATCGGCGCGGGGGCGGCGGCGCTGACGGGGCTGGCGTTTTCCTCGGTGGGGCTGGCGTTTTACATGCGGTGGGAGATTCCGGTGTTCGGGGGGTTGGCGGTGATCGGGTGCTGTTTGGCGGCGGGGATGCTGGGGATGGTGCGGGTGCTGACACTCGAACCGGCTGTGGTGTTTAAATCGTGAGACGGGTCGGGCGGCGATGAGTGTGGTTTGTGATTCAGGAGTACACGCGATGACTGCGACGATGGAGTACGCAAAACCGAGTGACGCCCTCGAGCCGGGCACGGCCGTACGGTGCACGGGCGTCACCAAGCATTACGACGCCGGCGGGCAGCGGGTGACCGCGCTGCGGGGCATTGACATGGAGGTGCGGATGGGCGAGCTGATGATGCTCGTCGGTCCGTCTGGTTGTGGGAAAACGACGCTGATTTCGGTGGTGGCGGGGATCTTGGACAACGACGAAGGCGAGTGCCGCGTGTTCGGCAAGAACTTCAAGGCGATGCCCGGCGGCCAACGCACCAAGTACCGCGGGCAGGCGATCGGGTTCGTGTTTCAGGCGTTCAACCTTCTGCCGACGCTGACGGCGGCTGAGAACGTTTCGGTTCCGCTGCTGATCAACGGGGTTCCGCGGCGGCAGGCTATGGAACGGGCCGGCGCGATGCTCGAACGCGTCGGCTTGGGCACACGGGCCAGGAGCCTTCCCAAGCAGTTGTCAGGCGGGCAGCAGCAGCGGGTCGCCATCGCCCGGGCGCTGGTGCACGGGCCTCGGCTGATTGTCTGCGACGAGCCGACCTCCGCCCTCGACCACGTCACCGGGCAGACGGTCATGGAGCTGCTCCGCGAGATCGCCCTCGGACCCGAGCGGGCGCTGATGATCGTGACCCACGACAGTCGCATTTTCTCGTACGCCGACCGCATCGCCCAGATGGACGACGGCCGGATCATCCACCTCGCCAACGGCATGGCGGAGCATGAGGCGTGGCAACAGTCCAACCAGTCGAAACACTAATTCCCTTTCCGTCGAAACAAGGCGCAGTAAACCCCAGCTTCGTTCCGTAACTTGAGGTCTTTATGGTCAGACAACTCGTGCTCCCGTTGCTCGCGGTCGTCGGCGTGGTCTTTGCGGTGTGGACCGTGATGCGCGGCGCCCAAGCCGTGCCGCCCGCCCAGCCCGTCGTCCAACCCACCGAGGCCCCGTACACCCGCAACGTCGCCGGGGCGGGCATCGTAGAAGCCGCCAGCGAAAACATCGCCATCGGTCCCGTCGTCCCCGGCGTGGTCAAGGAGGTGTACGTGCAGGTCGGCGACGCGGTGAAACAGGGACAACCACTCTTCCGCGTCGACGACCGCGACCTCCGCAGTCAGCTCGTCAAGGCCCGCGCCGCCCACGCCTCCGCCGACGCGCGCCTCGAACGCCTCCGCAGCTTCCCCCGCCCGGAGGAAATCCCCCCCGTCCAAGCCGCCCTCGCCGCCGACGAACAACTCCTCGCCGACGCAACCAACCAGTTCAACACGATGCAGCGCATCGTCACAACCGACCCCCGCGCCGTCAGCATGGACGACGTCGACCGAAGACGCTTCGCCGTCACCGTCGCCGAGGCACGCGTCGCCAAGAGTCGCGCCGAACTCGCCCTGCTCAAAGCCGGCTCCTGGTCGTCCGACATCGCCGTCCAAACCGCCGAAGTCGCCTCCGCCCAAGCCGACATTGAATCCATCAACGTCGAACTCGAACGCCGGATCACCCTCAGCCCCATCGACGGCCGAGTCCTGCAGTTCAAGGTCCGCCCGGGCGAGTTCGCCCAAGCCGCCGACACCACGCCCCTCGCCCTCATCGGCAAGGTCGACGTTCTCCACGTCCGCGTCGATGTCGACGAAAACGACGCCTGGCGCATCAGCCCCGGCGCCCGCGCCGAAGCCACCGTCCGCGGAAACCGCGACCTCCGCACCCAACTCAAGTTCGTCCGCATCGAACCCTTCGTCGTTCCCAAGCGCTCGCTCACCGGCGAATCCACCGAACGCGTCGACACCCGGGTGCTTCAAGTGGTCTACAGTTTCGACCCAGCCGCCCTCCCCAATGTCTACGTAGGCCAGCAGATGGACGTTTTCATCGAAAGCGCCGACAGTGATCAGGCCGCGACGCGTCCGGTCTCGTCAAACAGGTAGTCCGCCCCGCAGCAACGCCGCCGTCAAGGAATCGAAAACATGCCAAGGTCCATCGCATTAGTGCAGCTCAGTGCCCTGTCTGTCGCTGCCGCGACAATCGCCGGCTGCATGGTCGGCCCGGATTACAAGGCCCCACAACCGGCAGTACCCGCCGCCTACGGCGCCGCCCCGAGCGGCAAGGTCGTCACCACCCAGCCCTCCGCCACCACCGCCCCCGCCGCCGACCTCGCGCAGTGGTGGAAGGCCTTCGAAGATCCCACGCTCGACACCCTCGTCGATCGCGCCGTCGCCGCCAACAAAGATCTCCGGCGGGCCGCCGCCCGCCTCCGCGAAGCCCGCGCCCAGCTCGGCGTCGACACCGCCCCGCTGTTTCCCACCGTCGACGCCAACGGGTCGGCCGCGCGCTCGCGAAACTCGCGGTCCGTCGGAAACAACGGCGGAAATTTCGGTAACTTTGGCCGCACGGAGTCCTCCCTGTACCGCGCGGGGTTCGACGCCAGTTGGGAGATCGACGTCTTCGGCGGAACGCGCCGCGGGATCGAGGCGTCCCGCGCCGACATCGAAGCCTTCGACGCCGACCGCTCAGCCGTCCTCACCTCGCTGCTCGCCGAGGTCGCCAGCAACTACGTCGCCCTTCGCGGTTTCCAGCAGCAGGTCCGAATCGCCAACGACAACATCGAGTCGCAGCGGGAGACGCTGAAGCTTAACGAGGCCCGTCTGGCCGCGGGGATTTCCTCGGAGTTCGACGTCGCCCGGGCCCGGGCGCAGGTGGCGACGTTCGAGGCCACCGTTCCGTCGTTCCGCATTCAGGAGGCGGCCGCCATCCACCGCCTTGGCGTGCTTCTCGGTCAGGCCCCGTCGACGCTCAAGGCAGAGCTCAGCCCCCCCGCCGCCATTCCAATGGCCCTCCCGGAGGTGCCCGTCGGCTTGCCCAGCGAGCTGCTCATGCGCCGACCCGACATCCGCCGCGCCGAGCGCCAAATGGCCGCAGCCAGCGCCCGGATCGGCGTCGCCACCGCCGACTACTTCCCCCGATTCTCGCTCACAGGGTCTTTCGGAACCCAATCCGACAAGGTCGCCCGGATGGGCGACTCGCGGTCGATCTTCTGGTCGGTCGGGCCGTCGGTGTCTTGGAACGTCTTTGATGCCGGGCGGATCAGTTCGAACATCAAGGTGCAAGACGCGCGTCTCGAGCAGGCCCTGTCGTCCTACGAGCAGACGATCCTCCTCAGTTTCGAGGAAGTCGAGAACGCGGTCACCAGCTATGCGCAGAACGTGATCCGGCGGGAGGCGTTGGAGCGCGGGGTCGTAGCGTCGCGGCGGTCCGTCGAACTGGCGGTGAGCCGGTTCGCCGGCGGGCAGGGCGTCGGAGATCTGCTCGACGTGCTCGTCGCCCAGCGGGACTTGTTCACGGCTGAGGACCAGCTCGTCCGGTCCGAGGCCCAGCTCTCGTCGGACTTGGTGTCGCTGTACAAGGCGCTCGGCGGCGGCTGGGAGACCTTCCCGCCGGGGACGTCTACCAACCCCATTTCAGCACCCA
>JBBRUM010000399.1:0-3751 GCA_038247815.1 Tepidisphaerales bacterium
CTGCACCGCGATGCACAAGATCCCCCACCCCTAAACGCTACCCGGCCCCCCTCGCCCCCCTCGCCCCCCCCTCGCCCCCCTCGCCCCCCTCGTCCCCCCACGCATACTCCTTCGCCCCCCTTTCGCCTACTCCCTCGTTCCCCCCGTTCCCTACTCCCCCGCCCCGCTGAACCTTTGCGGCCCCCCACGTCCTCCCCTTCGTGCCTCAGTGCCTGTATGCCTCAGTGCCTCCCCTTCTTCGCCCCCCTGCCTCCTTCCCCCTCGCCCCTCCCCCCTGTTACCATTCATTGGTCGCTCGGCGGTTCGTTCGAGCCGGTCGGGTCGGCGCATTTTTCACAAGGAGCTCCCATGGCCAAGGGTCAAACCACCCCGAAGAAGGAAAAGAAGAAGCCGAAGCAGGACAAGAAGGCCACCCCCAAGAAGTAGGCCACGCCCGGGCGCGGAGATTCCGCGTCGGGTGCTGTATTGTCCCCTTTTAATCTTTACCCCCGAACGCCCGGGCATGTGCCGGGCGTTCGGCTTGCGCGGGTGGGGGGTGGTAAAGACGGTGGGACGTTGTTTGGGTTCTAGATTGGACGCCGTTCAAGTGACGTAGTTTGTCGCGATGGGGAGGCGAGGGGAGTCGTGGGGATTTTAATTGGGTGGGGACGTGTTTAGGCTGTGGGGGGGGGGCGCAGGAGCCCCGGATGTTCACTCCGGGGGTTTTGAGGGCGTTGAGATGGAGGGCGGGTGTTTCGGGATGTTTCCGCGGAGAGGGGGTTAGGTTCGGGATTCGAATCTGCCCGCGAGGATGAAGAATGTTGGTGCCCACAAGCCGACGAAGATGCCGAAGCGTTCGGCGTGGGCCGCGTCGTCGCCTTTGGTGAACGTCCAGATGGCGATCGATCCGGCGATCGAAAGGAATCCGAGTACGAAGCACGCTTTCCCGAGCAGGTGGGTGTTGCTGGTGGCCATGGGGGGTTGCCCTTTCATATAAGAGAACGGCGCGGGTAGCCGTGTACCGGCTGGCCCGCGCCGCGTGTTGAGTGATTGGCTGACTTCCCAGAAGATCACTTGGGGAGGATCACGGTGTCAATCACGTGGATGACGCCGTTATCGCAGACGATGTCGGCTTTGGCAACGGTTGCCTCGCCAATGTGGACCTTGCCGTCCTTGACGACGACGGCGACGGACTGGCCGTTGACGGTCTTTGCCGAGTGGAGCTTCATGACGTCAGCGGCCATCACCTTCCCGGATACGACGTGGTAAGTGAGGATGCCGGCGAGCTTGGCTTTGTTCTCGGGCTTGAGGAGGGTTTCGACCGTTCCGGCGGGGAGCTTGGCAAAAGCTTCATCGGTGGGTGCGAAGACGGTGAACGGGCCGGCGCCCTTGAGGGTTTCAACCAAGCCCGCGGCACCGACGGCGGCTGCGAGGGTCTTGAAGGAACCAGCGGCGACGGCTGTATCGATGATATCTGACATGAAAAGCTCCAGAGTATTGGCGTGACAATCGGCGCCAGCTTGGTCGACGCATAATTCGTCTGCCAACGCAATCGATGTCGGGGCAGGTTATGTCGCGCGGAGTATGTGAGATTGGTTTGTCCAACTGTCAGTGGAATCATTTGGCGTGAAAGTGCTTTGGCGGCCCCGTGGGTGCGGTTTTGCCGACGCATGGGAGGTGAAAGTAATTGTGCTTTCAGGTTTGCCTCCGGCACCTATCGTTGCGGCTATGTACTACTTTTCGATTGTGATAGCGATTACGGGGTTGGTTACGTATCAGGTTGCGATGAAAGCTGCGCCCCGGGATGTGAATCCGTGGTGGCTGCTAGCGGTGGCGTACGGGCTGGCAGCCGTTGCGTGCGCGGTGGTGGGGTTCGCCTGGCGGCAGTTCGTTGCCCCCGGGGAACTCGCGCCGTCGGTGGCGCACGTGGTCCCGATACTGTACATCGGCGGAACGGTGATCCTGATCGAGATCGGGTATCTGCTGGTGTATCGAAGCGGCTGGTCGATCTCGGTGGCCCCCGCGCTCGCCCAAGCCGTGACGCTGTCGATGTTACTGTTTCTGGGCTTGCTGCTTTTCGGGGAGAAGATCACGCTGGCCAAGTCCGCCGGGCTGGTGCTGTGCCTCGCGGGGATTTTCCTTCTCACGCGGAAGGCGGACGCCCCGCAGCCCGGTTCGGGCGCCGCGTCGGTGGAAGTCAGACAGTGAATCGGGCGGGGAATTTAAAATCCTTTCCTATCCCTTTTCGATCGTCGAGCTCTTTCGGATTTCGAGCTTCGAATTTTCACCCGGCTAAGACACACCATCTGAGCTTCGCGGATTTTGACCGACTGTTGGCCCGTTGTTCGGCTTCGGTGGCGATTAGGGGGTCTTTGCTGATGTCGGAGTAGGTTCCGGCGCGGAGTCCGTCGCGGAGGGCGTCTTTGACTCGGCGGTCTTCGCCGGAGTGGAAGCTGATGATGGCTGCCCGGCCGCCGGGGCGGAGGACGTCTGGGAGGATTCGGAGGAGGCGGTCGAGGTTGGCGATTTCGCGGTTGGTGAGGATTCGGAGTGCTTGGAAGGTTCGGGCAGCCGGGTGGAGTTTTGCGCCGGCTGCGCGGTGGAGGGTGAAGTCGCGGGCTTGGCAGACGAGTGCGGTGAGGTCTTCGGTGGTTCGGATGGGTGTGTGTGCTCGGTGTTCGACGATGAGTTTGGCGATGGCGGGCGCATCGGTTTCGTCGCCATACTCGAGGAGCGCCTGGGCAATGTCCTGTTCGGAAAGGCGTTCGAGCACCGCCCACGCCGGTTGGCCCCGGGTGGCGTCCATCCGCATGTCGAGGGGGCCGGGCTTGCGGTAGGAGAAGCCCCGCTCGGGGTCGTCTATCTGCGTGCTGGCGACGCCGATGTCAGCCAGCACTGCGTCGACCTTCTCCACCCCGGCAAGCTGGAGAACGGTCGGCAGGGCGGCGAAGTTATTGTGGAACAAATCGAAGCCCCCCGAAATTGCGCCGAACTTGCGCGTTCCCGACTCCATCACTCCGTCAAGCCGCTCACGGGCCACAGCAATGTTGGCCGTATCAAAGTCGATTCCAATGACCCTGCCGGTGGGGAGCACGCGGCGGAGCAGCTCGGAGGTGTGCCCCCCCAGCCCGGTCGTGCAATCGACAAGCGTCTGGCCGGGCGACGGCTTGAGGGCGGCGAGCACCTCGTCCATGAGCACGGGAATATGGCGATTTTCACGGGGCACGCGGCGATGGTAGGAGGACGGGGGGAGTGTTGGGATTGTGTAAGCCCCCCAAAATGTGGGTGCAAACGAGGCGGCCCTCCGATACACTCCGGTTCGCGTCGGACTAAAATGGGTCTGATCTGTTTGAAAGGTCTCCTCATGTTGCAGTCGCGTGTGGGATTGATGTCTGTGTTGATGTTATCTGGGCTTGCAGCGTCGGCGGCGACGGTGGGGCCGGGGACCATGTTCGGTGGAGCTGGTCAACAAAAGTCATACCCCTTGGGTGGAAACGACTTTGCGGCAGTCTCATTTCAAGTTCAGTCGTCGTTCGTGATTCAGTCGTTGGATGTCGCAATGAACTTGAGCAGCGGCTCGGGTTCGTTTCTTTTCACTATTGTGACCGATCTGCCGGGTTCGGCAACGGGCTCGGATTTGACAGCAACGCCGACGGCAAGTTTCTCGTTGGCGTCGACGGCATTTCCATTGGCAGGCACCGGATATGCGCTTTCAACGGTGCTTGCTCCCCAACCGCCGGAGGTCCTTCAGCCGGGTACAACTTACTGGCTC
>JBBRUM010000400.1:0-3725 GCA_038247815.1 Tepidisphaerales bacterium
AGGCGCGGGCGGTGAACGAGAAGCATGGGAGTCGCAAGTCCGGGCTGAGGCAGGTGGGAGTGAGGCGGGTGAGGAAGCGGGCGGATGATTCGCCGCAGTTGTTTGAGTGAGGGGGTGGGTAGGAGTTGTTGGGAGATGGGGGAGGGGCGTTGGGTGAGATAAAGGTGACACCCGATCGGTCCAATGAGGGTTGGGGGCGGGAGTGGCGGGGTTAAACCGCGGCGGTGACGGTTTGGTTGACGAGGTGGAAGAAGGCTTTGCGGAGGGTGGGTTGTTGGGTTTGGGCGAGGAGTTCGGCGGGGGTTCCCTGGGCGAGGACTTGGCCGTGGCCGATGACGCCGAGGCGGTCGCAGAGGTCTTCGGCTTGGTACATCATGTGGGTGGAGAGGAGGATGCACTTGCCGGTGCGTTTGAGTTCGAGGATGGCGTCTTCGACGTTTTGTGAGGCGATGGGGTCGAGGCCGGAGGTGGGTTCGTCGAGGATGACTACGGTGGGGTCGTGGACGACGGCGCGGGCGAGGGAGACGCGTTGTTTCATTCCGGTGGAGAGGCGGTCGTTGGGGCGGTCGGCGTAGTCGGTGACGGCGAAGAGTTTGAGTGTGGCTTGGACGCGGTCTTCGAGTTCGGAGGGTGGGAGGCCGTTGAGGGAGGCGAAGAAGCGGAGGGTTTCGCGTGGTGTGAGGCGTTGGTAGAGCCCGGTGGAGGCGGAGAGGAAGCCGAGGTTGCGGCGGACGTCTTCGGGGTGTGTGCGGATATCGAAGCCGGCGACTTTTGCGGTTCCGGAGGTGGGGGTGAGGACGGTGGCGAGGCAGCGGAGGGTGGTGGTTTTGCCGGCTCCGTTGGGGCCGAGGAGGCCGTAGACCTCGCCGGGGAATGCGGTGAGTGTGGCGTTGGAGACGGCGCGGACGAGGTTTCCGTCGGGGTCTTCGTAGTGCTTGGAGAGGTCGAGGACTTCGATTGCGCGGGGGGAGTTCACAGGTGGGGAACCGTAACCCCCCCCTGTCGTTGGGGCAACACGGGCGAGGGGCGCGCGGGGACGGATTTCAGATAGGATGGGGGCGAACCCACCTTAGGAGACCTCTGCCCATGTCAGACGCGCTTGGATCGCTTTGCATCGTTCTTCACGGACACTTGCCGTATGTGTTGAACCACGGGTCGTATCCGCATGGGGAGGCGTGGTTGTATGAGGCGGCGGCTGAGACGTATTTGCCGATCTTGGACATGGTGGGGGAGGCGGCGTTGCTCAAGGCGCGGTCGGGGCTGACGATCGGGCTGACGCCGATTCTGCTGGAGCAGCTGACGCACGAGCGGTTTAAGGTGGGGTTTGTGGCGTACCTGCAGGAGCGGATGGACCGGGCGGAGCAGGATCGGAAGGAGTTTGAGAAGGCCAAACAGCCGCACTTTGCGTATCTGGCGACGCGGTGGAAGGAGTGGTTTGGGCAGAAGCTGGAGCACTTCGAGCGGATCAAGAGGGATATTGCGGCGGAGTTTGCGGCGCGGTTTCGGGAGGGGCATATTCAGATTTTGACGAGCAATGCGACGCATGCGTATATGCCGTTGCTGCTAAATGATGAGATGATGACGGCGCAGATGTCGGCTGGGGTGGAGACGAGCAAGCGGATTTTGGGTGTTCAGCCGAGGGGGATGTGGTTGCCGGAGTGTGCGTATCGGCCGCACTGGAATCCGTGGATGCCGGCTGTGCTGTATGACAATCCGCGGGACAGGCCTGGGGTGGAGGAGTTTATCGAGGCGGCGGGGGTGACGCACTTTTTCGTCGATACGCATCTGATTGGCAATGGTCAGCCGCAGGGGCTTTGGCGGGATGGGAAATTTACGGGGCTCGACACGCCGGGGATGCACGGGGACCGGGGGCAGGGGTGGGGGTCGGTGTTGGACCCGGTGGGGGTGGTGTCTTGGCCGAGGTCGCCGAAGACGTTCGCCTTTGCCCGGAACCCGAGGGTGTCGGAGCAGGTGTGGTCGGGGCGGATTGGGTATCCGGGGGCGGGACAGTATATGGAGTTTCACCGGAAGCATGGGGAGCGGGGGCTGCGGTACCACAAGGTGACGGGGACCACGACGGCGCTGTCGGCGAAGGATCCGTATTACCCGGATGACGTGAAAGCCAAGTGCTTCGAGCACGCACAGCACTTTGTGAACGTGGTGAAGGAAGTGCTGGGGAACCACAAACGGGACACCGGGCGGGAGGGGACGGTGGTGGCGCCGTTTGACGCGGAGTTGTTTGGGCACTGGTGGTTTGAGGGGCCGCAGTTTTTGCGGGATGTGGTGCTGACGCTGGCGAACGATCCGCAGGTGAAGCTGAGGACGGCTGAGGAGGCGCTGTACCACAGCCAGCCGGACAAAGTGGTTCGCATGCCGGAGGGGTCGTGGGGGGAGAACGGGAACCACTCGGTGTGGATCAACGACAAGAGCAAGTGGATCTGGGAAATGGAGTACCGGGCGGAGGGGACGATGCTGAGGCAGTTGCACTCGTTGCCGTGGCAGACGAATGCGGAGGTGAAGGGGCTGCTGGAGCGGCTTGGGCGGCAGTTGTTGCTGTTGCAGTCGTCGGATTGGCCGTTTGTGATTCATTCGCAGGGCGCGGTGGATTACGGGACGCAACGGTTTGCGGGGCACTGCACGAGCTTTGACCGGCTGGCGAGGATGGCGGAGCATGTGGCGGGGGGCAAGGCGATGACGGAGCTGCAGCGGGTGGAGCTGGCGGACATTGATGCGCACGACAGCGTGTTTAAGGAGGTTGATTTGAAGTGGTGGATGCGGTGAGGGCGGGGTTGAAGAAGGCGGTGGAGAGGCTGTACCGGGTGTTCCGCAACTACGAGTTGAAGACGCCGCTGAATGAGTACTGGGGTGATCGGGTCGGAGATCCGGTCAGTAGCAGTCTGCGGCAGTTGTCGATGGCTGAAATGACGCTGCCGCTCGGCAAAATGTTGACCACTTGGGGTGAGGTGGAGGATCTGAAGCACTTGTTGCCGCGGATTGCGGAGTTGATCGCGGGTGAGCGGATCGGGTGGATGGGCGGGTCGTATGACGCGGCGGTGTTGGGGTACGGGCTGCACCACGGAGAGTGGACGAGTTGGAGGACTGAGGAGAGAGTTGGCATCGAGTCGTTCTTGCTGGCGCTTTGGGAGGACCGGTTGAAGTACCCCAAACCGGCTGAGACGTCGATAGACCACTACATGAACAAGTTGCGCGTTGTCGAGGTGTTGGATCTGTATGGGGCCGCAGATGCGCAACTGATGCCGGCGTTGAATGTATGGGAGGGTTACCTGGACTCGGTGCCTTCCGCGACGGCACTCAATGAGCAAGCTGCGGCGTTTCGCTATCGAGTGGCGACGATGATGGAGCGGAAGCGGCGTGATTCCCCGCCAAGGTTGACAATCTTCGATGCGACGGATCGGCCGGCGAGGGCATTCGCGGAATGGATCGTGTCGGAGCGGGTGATGGGGCTGTTGGAACGGACGGTGATGGAGACGAAGTCGGCGGAGGTGGCGGGAGAGCTTTCGGTGGCGTTGGCGTCGTGCGAGCACTGTAAGTGGATGATGGAGAGGGGGACGGAGGGGTAGGCTGGGGTAGGGGTGCGGGGTTGGGAGTAGGATGGGGGGATGGAAGTGATGGATCTTGGCGTGATGGGGTATCGGGAGGCTTGGGGGGAGCAGGAGGGGGCGCGGGTGGAGGTGGGGGAGGGGAGGTCGGGGGGGAAGGTGTTG
>JBBRUM010000401.1:0-3716 GCA_038247815.1 Tepidisphaerales bacterium
AAGTGCTTCTCGGTGCCTTCGGCGATGGTTTCCATTGCCGATGGCCCGAGGACCTTAATCGCCGCGTCCCGGTCTGCCGTCACCAGCGCGGCGATGCCCTCGCGTGTGAGCTCCATGTGGTACTGAAACCCGAACATCCGGTTCTTGAACCGGAACGCCTGATGCCTGCACAACTTAGACGACGACATCAGCGCATTGCCCGTCGGCGGGGGCGGAGCCGGAGGGGGCGGCGCATTGGGCGGAGGGGGAAGTCGCGGCAGGTCGAACGTGTCGTTGTGCCAGTGGAACATCGGCGTGCCGTCGACCATCCCCAACACGATCGGCTCGGTCCCGCCGGGGAAGGGAAAAGTCACCGGTGCCCAGCCGAACTCCGGCCAAAGCTCCGGGGGCGGCTTGGGCGGCGGGGTCTCCCCCTCCTTCGGCGGCGGCGCGGGGGGCACGGGCTTGGCGTTGGGGTACACCTTCGCCCCGGCTGCGGCAGCCAAAAGCTGTGCCCCCAGGCAAATTCCCAGCACCGGCTTGTCCAACGCGACAAACGTCTTGAGCAACTCGAGCTCTTTGGCGAGGAAGGGATACTTCTCGCCACCGACATCGGGGACGCCCATCGGCCCGCCCATGACGACGAGGATGCGGATCTCGTCGAGGTCGGAGGAGGTCGTGGGCACCTCGTCGCCGCGATACAGGTGACGGACCTCGGTGGGAATGCCAAAATCGCGGAACACGGGAATGATCCGGCCGGGCGTTTCGAACGGAACATGCTGGAGGATGAGGGCTTTGCTCATGGGAGTCCGTCGATGATGGGGGGGGAACCGCCCGGAGGCAAGCGTCGCCGCCCCGAAACGGCGGGTTAACCCTTTGCCGTGAGCTTCCCAGCCAGCTCCCGCGCGAGTTTCAGCAGCGGCGTCAGCGCCGTCTCCGTGAATGGACGCGGCGAGAAATCAAGAATCAGCCACCCGTCCCGGAGCAGCACGCCCACGTCCGGGGGGAGTCGCGCCGGCAGCGACGTCGCCGCCAGAAACTCCGCCGCCGCGTCGGACTCGGCGAACAGCGTGAAGTCGCCCGCTGCGTCGCCACTCGCGCTCGCCGCCGACGGGTCGATCGACGGATACGACAGCAGCCGCACAGCCGACTTCGGGTCCGGGTTGGGCCGGTCGCCCGCGACCGAAAACAAATCCACCAGCGACACCCGCGCCGCCGCCGGCCGGAGTCCGGAGAAACCCGGGTCAAGCGCGAGGCGAACCGCCAGCACGTTCCACGCCGACTGCGCCCGCGGCGACCGACTCCCCGGCGTCCGGTCTGATTTAAGATGAAACACCAGCACCTCCTCCGACGCGTACCCCGCCAGCACGCGAAACGTCGCGTGCGATCCGAGCAGCGGGCCGGGCACCGTCCGCGTCGGTCTGGCGTCGTGCGTCGCCGCCCACTGCCGAAGTCGCTGCCGCCGGCGACCCAACGTCCAAAGTCGCATCAGTTGAAACAGCACCAGCCACGACAGCGCAAAGACCACGGTCAGGACGGACAGGGTCCAGGTGGAGAAGGGGGCGGTCGGAACTGTCTGGGCAAGGGACATCGGTGCCGCGATTAGAGGAACTTTCGTGACAAAGGGAAAGCTTCACACCGGCCGGGAATTGCGGAGGAACCTGCGCCCCCGCCCGGGTAAAGTCTCCGCCTATGGCCGATTACGGGTGGATCGTCGACCGGATGAAGCTCGAGCACGCCGTCCGAGTGCGGCGGTGGCGCAAGACAATGTCCGGCGTCGCGTGGAGGCTGAGGTACCCCGACGGCCGCGAGGAAAGCTGGATCGAAGCGCCGTATCCAAAGACGCGGATTTCGCTGTCGATCTTTCTGCACGAGATCGGCCACCACGCCGTCGGCTGGAACAGGTTCTCCACCCGAGCCGAGGAGGAGTATCGCGTGTGGGTCTGGGCGCTGGAGAAAATGCGCGAGCTCGGCGTTCAGCCGGACGCGCGGACACTGCGGCGGTTCGAGCGAAGCATGGAATACGCCGTCGGCAAAGCGGTACGCCGAGGTGTGAAGCGCCTGCCGGTGGAACTCATCAGGTTCCTCCCGAAAGTGGCATAGGGGAGACACGATGGGTGTGGACTTTGTGTGGAGTTGGGGTTGAAGTGGTTCGAGAAAGTGAAGGTTTCACTATGAACATTGGCAACATTGGAATTTCCCGGCGTGGATTTCTGGTCGCGACAAGCGCGGTCGTCGTCGGAGGTATCGCCGGCGGCGGGTCGGCGCTCGGTCAGGCGACCACCCAGCCGGCACCCGCAGTCTTCAAGCTCCCACCCCTCGGGTACGCCTACGACGCCGTCGAGCCGAACATCGACGCCAGAACGATGGAGATCCATCACACCAAGCACCATGGCGCGTTCGTCACCAACCTCAACAGGCTCGCCGTCGCCAATCCCATGCTCGGCACGTTGACCGCGCAGGCGATCCTCGCCGACAACTGCGCCGCCGTCCCCGAAGCCGCTCGCACCCCCGTCCGCAACAACCTCGGCGGCCACCTCAACCATACCCTTTACTGGGAAACCCTCAACCCCGCCGGAAAATCCGGCGCGGAACCCGTCGGGGCACTGGCGGAACAGATCGAGTCCGACCTCGGGGGCTGGGAGAAGGCCAAAACCGACCTCGCCGCGTCGAGCATGGGCAGGTTCGGTTCGGGCTGGGGGTGGCTGGTGCTCAAGGACGGCAAGCTGTCGATCCTGTCCACCGCCAACCAAGATTCGCCGTGGATGGCGGGGCAGGTTCCTTTGCTCGGAATCGACGTGTGGGAACACGCCTACTACCTCAAGTACCAGAACCGCCGCGCCGACTACATCGCCGCGTTCTGGAACGCCGTCAACTGGCAGGCCGTCGGCGGGAAGTTCGAGAAGCTCGGCAAGTAAAGGTCGAGCCCCATCCCACCTTACCGTTTACGCGGGCGTTTACGCGGACTTGTACCGCCGCGCGAACTCCCCCGGAGTCGTGCCCCGCAGCCTTCTAAACACCCGCGTCAGGTGACTCTGGTCCACGAAACCGCACGCCATCGCCACCGACGAAAGTGTCGCATGGCGCTGCTCCAGCAGCATCTGCGCTGCGCGGTCGATCCACCACCGAATCACGAACTGCCACGGCGAAACGCCCGTCGTCCTCTTGAACATCTCGCAGGAGTGAAACGGGCTTACGCCCGCAAGGTCGGCGAGCTCATGCAGCGACAGCGGCTTGTCCAAGCCCGCATCCACCTGCTTGGCCACCCGCCGAAGTCGCACGCCATTGAGTCCGTCCATCGGGTCCACTGCGGGGGGGCGCCCGGCAACCCCCTCCAGCCAACGCACCAGCCCCAAACTCAGCTCCTCCACGTGCAACCCCACCTCCGACGCCGCCTCGTACATGAGTCGGTTCAGAGCCTTTACCAATTCGACCCCTTCGGCTGCCCGGGGGTAGTATTCGTGCAGGCGGTCGTGCGTCGACATCTCCGTCAGCCGGCGCAATGCCTCGCCACTGACCACCGACCGCAGGTATTCCGGCTGGACCGTCGCGAAGGCGTAATGACGGGGGTTGATCCACGAACTGTTGGGTGACGGCCCCGGCCCGCCGACTCTCAGCGCCCCCGGGAGGGCACGCCGCCACCGCCCGATTCCCCCGTGGTTCCACCAAGTCTCCACCTCGCCCCCGAGCAACACGAATACGCGGTGTCCGTTGTGGCACTGGTTGTACACCATCCC
>JBBRUM010000402.1:0-3715 GCA_038247815.1 Tepidisphaerales bacterium
GAGGTAGAGGTCGATGTGGGGCAGGTTCAGGCGATCAAGGGACTCGGCGAGCTGTCGGGTGAGGAGGTCGGGGGAGAGGTATCGGTCTGGGACGTCGTACTGGCCGGGGACGGGGATGTGGCCACCCTTGGTGATGACAAAGACGTCGTCGCGGGAGGACTCGGCGCCGGAGACGAGTTCGCCGAGGCGTTTCTCGGCTGAGCCGACGCGGCCGTTCCAGTAGGTGTAGCAGTGTGCGGTGTCGAAGGTGGTTTGTCGGGCGGCGCGAAAGACGTCGTAGAGGCGTCGGGCGTCGTCGAGGGGGACGTAAGTGAGCGGCTCGGTGCCGAGGGCGAAGGTGGAGAAGCGGGATTGGGGCAAGGAACTTAAGGGTTTGGGTTACTTGGGGAGGGAATTGATGAGGTCTGCCAGCGCGGAGTCGTCGGTGGTGAGGGGGAGGTCTACGCGGGCTCGGCGGCGGGAGGACTCGTAGGTGGCGAAGATGGCTTCGGTGGCGCGGAGGGCGTTTGCGGAGGAGAGTTCGGGTACGCGTTTTTCGGCGAGGGACTGGACGATGTCCAAGCAGGCGCGGGGGTGGGCGAGGTCTCCGTGGATTCCTTCGTCGGAGGGGACGTTGACCCATTCCCCGGCTGTGGCGGCGGAGCGGTGGCGGATGTGGTTGTTGTCGCAGTTGGGGGGTTCGATTTCGAGGGTTCCGAGTTCGCCGGAGAGGATGAACTGCGCCTGTTTGGGGTGCTGGTAGCCGGTGACGAGCGTGAGTCTGACGTCGTTGTTGAACTTGACGACGGAGACCCCCTGCCCTTCGACCGGGGCACCGAAGACGGTGCGGTGGCCGCGGAGGTCGACTTGCCCGAGGACCCAGTCGGCGGGGGTTTCGTTGTTGAGGAAGAAGGCCATGTCGAACCAGTGGGTGCCCCAGTCGAAGAGGTCTCCGGTGACGGCTTCGATGCGTTGAAGGCGGCCGATGACGCCGTCGGCGAGGAGTTTGCGGGCGGTGGTGAAGGGGGTGTTAAAGCGTCGCTGGTGGTTGAAGGTGAGCTGGCAGCCTTTTTCGGTCGCGCGTTGGTGCATACGGCGGGCTTCGCCGAAGGTCAGGGCCATGGGTTTTTCGCAGTGGACGGCGCGGGCCCCCGAGTCGATGGCGGCGAGGGTCATCTCGGTGTGCAGGGCGGGCCAGGTGCAGATGGAGACGAGGTCGGGTTTGGCGTCGGCGAGCATCCGGTGGTAGTCGGTGAAGATCGCGGTGGAGGCGTCGCCGTGCTTGTCGCGGAAGGCGACGGCGTTTTCCTCCCTGATGTCGGCGAGGGCGACCAGGGAGCATCCGGCGGCCTTGAACCCGAGAGCGTGCTGGTGCGACATTCCAAAGCCAGTCGAGCCTTCGGACTTCCACGGCTTACCACAACCGATGACGGCGTACTTAAGTGACATGTTGGACCCATTACCAAAAAAAGTGGGGGTGCTGGAAGGTGACGACGGAAAGTGTCGGGGGTGTTGATTGAACGGGAGGGAGCGGGAGAACGCAACGCGTGGAGGGGGCGGGTATCGCAAAGATGCTTTTGACAAAGGGGTTGGCAAACCGCCCATCTTCGCTAGGCTTTACGAACTATCAGGGAGCTTAGATACATATGGCTAAAAGCACTGTGCGTGAAACTGCTGTGAAAAGTTCGACAATATCGAAGGGGATCGATGCGGAAACCGCCCGTTTAGAGGCGGACGCCGCACGAACCAGCAACTGGAAACGGTGGGGGCCGTATCTGTCCGAGCGGCAGTGGGGCACGGTGCGCGAGGATTACTCGGATTCGGGGGCGTGCTGGGATTATCTTCCGCACGACCAGTCGCGGTCGCGGGCGTATCGGTGGGGGGAGGACGGGCTGATGGGGTGGTGTGATCGGCAGTGTCGGATTTGTTTCGGGATTGCGCTGTGGAACGGGAAGGATGCGATCCTGAAGGAGCGACTCTTCGGGCTGGGCGGGCCGGAGGGCAACCACGGGGAAGACGTCAAGGAGCTGTATTACTACCTCGACTCGACGGCGACGCATTCGTATGTCAAGGGGCTGTACAAGTACCCGCAGGCTGCATTTCCGTACAAGCAATTGGTGGACATGAACCGGGGGCGGGCGAAGTCGCTGCCGGAGTACGAGCTGTCGGACACGGGTGTGTTCGACGACAACAAATATTTCGACGTGTTCATCGAGTACGCCAAAGCCGGGGAGGAAGACACGTGCATCAAGATCACCGTCCACAACCGCGGGCCGCAGGAGGCGACGGTGCACGTGATCCCGCAGGTGTGGTTCCGCAATACCTGGCGCTGGCCGGACCCGTACGAGGCGAAAGACGGCAAGCCGGCACTGCAGGCCGGGGACAACGGACAAATCATCGTCGAGCACCCGGTTCTCGGGACGTACCTGTTTGACACACAGGCCGGCGCGGAGCTGATGTTCACCGAGAACGAGTCGAACAAGAAGAAGCTGTTCAACTCGGCGAACGACACGGCGTTCGTAAAAGACGGGTTCCACCGGTATGTGGTGGACGGAGACAAGGGGGCGATCAATCCGGCGAGGGGCGGGACGAAGGCCGGGGCGCGGTCTGGCCTGACGATTCCGGCGGGCGGGAGCGCGGTGGTGAAGTGCCGACTGCGGAAGGAGGAGAAGGCGACGGTGAAAGACCCGCTGGGGGCGGGGTTCGACGCGACGGTGGTGCGGGCGATCGTGGAAGCCGACGCGTTTTACGCGACGGTGATTCCCGCGGAAGCGACCAGGGAAGACCGCGACATCGCCCGGGGCGCTTACGCGGGGATGCTGTGGAACAAGCAGTTTTACTATTACGTCGTCGATACCTGGCTGGACGGGGACAGCAAAAGCCCCCCGCCGCCGGCGTCGCGGGAGAACGGGAGGAACAACGACTGGCGGCACGTGTTCATCCGAGACGTGCTGTCCATGCCGGACAAGTGGGAGTATCCGTGGTTCGCGGCGTGGGATCTGGCGTTCCACACGGTGACGCTGGCGAAGGTGGACGGGGCGTTCGCCAAGGAGCAGTTGCTGCTGCTGCTGCGCGAGTGGTACATGCACCCGAACGGGCAGATTCCGGCGTACGAATTTCAGTTCGGCGACGTCAATCCGCCGGTGCACGCGTGGGCGTGCTGGCGGGTGTACAAGGAAACCGGGCGGAAGGACCGGCTGTTTCTGGAGAAGTGCTTCCAGAAGCTCATGCTGAACTTCACGTGGTGGGTGAACCGGAAGGACGTCGCGGGCAAGCACCTGTTCTCGGGCGGGTTTCTGGGGCTGGACAACATCGGCGTGTTCGACCGGTCCAAGCCGCTGCCGGGCGGGGGCTCGCTGACTCAGGCGGACGGCACGAGCTGGATGGCGTTTTACTGCCTGCACATGCTGTCGATGGCGATCGAACTGGCGATGGACAACCCGGCGTACGAGGACGTCGCCAGCAAGTTCTTCGAGCACTTCGTGGCGATCAACTCGGCGATGAACACGCTGGGCGGAACCGGCCTTTGGGACGAGCAGGACGGGTTCTACTACGACCAGCTGAACATGGGCGGCCAGGTGATTCCGCTGAAGGTCCGGTCGATGGTGGGGCTGATTCCCCTGCTGGCGACGTCGGTGCTGGATGACGCGGTGATCGACCGACTGCCTGGGTTCAAGAAGCGGATGGAGTGGTTCCTGACTCACCTGCCGGAGCTCGGGCGGCACGTCGCGCGGAC
>JBBRUM010000403.1:0-3707 GCA_038247815.1 Tepidisphaerales bacterium
CAAATGCGGTAAGTTGCAATTTCTGGTCCGGCTCTCCATTTAAGCACGCTGGCGACCGGACAGGTTATGTCGCCCCTGCCGCTTATCCGATAAGGATCTAGCACTATCTTCAAGAATCTTGCCCGAAGCATCGAGTTTGAGCTCGCGTTCGCCCCCCGCCGGCTCGATGGAGACTTTGTAAGTCGTTCCCTCGAAGGTCTTTACCTCGGTCGCGTCGTCGACTTCTGCGGCGGGATACTTCGCCAAGACACCCGCCAAAACCGCAGGCGGAAGCGCGGCGGGGTCGGTCTCGGTTTCTTATTCGTTCACCGTACCGCCCTCCGTGATCTTGGCAGACTTTTCCAGCTCACCGCCCTCGAAATCTACCTCGTAAACGGCCCTGCCGCAGTCGGTTTGCTTCTCAATTTTCTTGATCTTGCCCGCGTTAACGACTTTGGAAATCGCCGCTCGGACAGCGGCGGGGGTCGACGACAGGGCCACACTCGCTTGCTCCGACCCATTCTCACGCCCTGCACAGCCAGCGACGAGCGACGACACGACCGCACACACCGCCAAAACGGGAAACAGGCGAGAATTGATTTGCGGTCCTTAATTGATACATCTAAATGCCATTCTACATAAATGAGACTCTGATCTTACAACCGTGGGAGGGGGAGCTAGTTGCGGATTTCAGCAAGCAGGGCTTGGCTGGCGTTGGGTGCCGAGGCGAGGAAGGGGACTTTCGCGCCCGTGTAATTCTGGAGATTGAACGGGAAAACGGGTTCGTTGGATGCTCCCGGTTGCAGGGAGAGGACTTGCCCCCCGGCTTCGAGGACGAGGGCGGCGGGGGCGGCGACGTCCCAAAGTTTGCCGTTGAGGGTGATGGCGCCGTGGGCGACGCCGGCGGCCACGTACGCGGCTTCGAGGGCCGCGCTGCCGATCACTCGGATCTTCCAGTTCGTCTGGGTCAGCCAGCGTGACGCGAATGGCGGCAGCGAGCCGTCGGGGCGGAGGAGATTGCTCGTGAGCATCAGGATCGACGAGTCTTGCAGGGGCGTTCCGAGGCACCGGGTCTCTCGGGTGGCGGTGGTGGAGGGCAGTGGGGAGTCGATGTGCATCCCTTGGCCTTGGGCGGCGCGGTAGGTAACGCCACGGGTGACGTCGTGAACCACGCCCATCACGGGCATGCCCTTATCGAGCAAGCCGATGCAAACGGCAAAGTTTCCAAACCCGCCGATGAAGTTGTTGGTGCCGTCGATCGGGTCGATGACCCAAACCCTGCCAGCGGCGTCGGGAACCCGCACGGTGATCCCCGCCCCGGTGTCGTCTTCCTCGCCGACGATGCCGTCGTTGGGGAAGGACTTTTGGATGGCCGAGACGATGAGTGCCTGGACATCGCGATCGGCTTGGGTGACGGCTTCGTGGTGGGCGGCGGCGTGGGTTTTGCTGAGTCGTTCGACGTGGCCATACTGACGGAGCACGAGGGAGGCGGCGTGGTGGGCGAGGGTGGTGGCGAAGGTGAGTTCGTGGGAGTAGGAAGGCATGGGTGAGGGTAGGGGGGAGGGAGGGATGAGGGCTGAAGAGAGTCAGGGATCGATAGGCGTGCAGGATTGCCAGCTAACAACTCCTTCGGAACCGCCGTGTACCCGACCTTTGAAGACCTCGCCAAGATGATCGACCACTCGCTGCTGCATCCGACGATGACGGATGCCCGGGTTCGGGCGGGGTGTGAGTTGTCTCGAAGTTACGGGGTGGCGACGGCGTGCGTCAAGCCGTATTCCGTGCCGATGGCGGCTGAGATTTTCGCCGGAAGCGACGTGCTGGTGTGCGCGGTGGCGGGGTTCCCGCACGGCAATAAACATACGGGAATCAAGGTGGCCGGGTCCGTCCGGGCGATCGAGGAGGGGGCGGAGGAGATCGACATTGTCGTCAACAGCGGCAAGGTGCTGGGTGGAGACTTCGCGGTTGTGCGGGCGGAGGTGGCGGAGATCAACGCGGCGTGTGTTTCGCGCGGGGCGGTTTTGAAGGTGATCTTTGAGAATGACTACCTCGGCAAAGACCAGATCAAACGCCTCTGCTAACTGTGCTCGGAGATCGGCGTGGCGTTCGTCAAGACCGGCACGGGGTACGCTTTCGTCAAAAACCCCAACGGCGACTACAACTACGCCGGGGCGACCGAGGCGCACCTCAAGACCATGCGCGCCCACTGCCCCCGTCCGTCCAGATCAAAGCCGCCGGCGGCGTGCGAACCCTTTACGACATGCTCAACGTGCGATCCTGGGGCGCGAGCCGAATCGGCGCAACGGCCACCGAAGCCATCCCCGGCGAAGCCATCAAACGCGGCTACCGACCCGTCCCGGAACACTTGGTCGAACCCACCGCCGGCCCGACAGTCGCGGGGTAACAAACCCCGGTTCACCACGGAGACTCGGAGGGGGCGGAGAAGCCCGGAGAAAAGCGATTTAATCACAGAGAACACAGATGAATACGGAGAGCAAGAGAGAGCTCGCCTGCGCGCCGCGAGCGGTGGAGTCACTGAGCTTTCAAGTGGGCCCGACCCAATCTCTCAATCTCTCCTCTTCTCTGTGTTGATTTGTGGATCACCACACTTGTTCCTCCATGTTCCTCCGAGCCCTCCGAGTTTCCGTGGTAAACCTGAACCGACCCCGTGAAGTCGCGGGCGGGGCCGGGTAGAATGCGGGGCAATGGTGGACAATTCTTTGGCGCTGGATTTGAAGTTCGTCGAGAAGCGGTATGGCAAGAAGGTGCACGCGCTCAAGGGTGTGTCGCTGAAGGTGGCGCGGGGGGAGGTGTTTGGGCTTCTCGGGCCCAACGGCGCGGGCAAGAGCACGCTGGTGAAAATCCTTATGACCGTGGTTAAGCCGACCCGCGCCGAGGGCACCGTCCTCGGCTTGCCCATGGCAACCAAAGAGGCGCTGCGGCGCGTGGGATACCTGCCCGAGAACCACCGGTTCCCGAAATACCTCACCGGCCGGCAGACGCTGGACTTTTTCGCGGCGCTTTCAGGGGCACCACGTTCGTGGCGCAAGCGACGCATCCCGGAACTGCTGGATGTGGTCGGGATGACCGAGTGGGCGGATCAAAAAGTGTCGCGGTACTCGAAGGGGATGCTCCAGCGCGTGGGGATCGCGCAGGCGCTGTCGGCTGACCCGGATTTGGTGGTGCTCGACGAGCCGACGGACGGGGTCGACCCGATGGGTCGCCGGGACATTCGCGATGTGCTCGTGCGGCTTAGGAACGAGGGGAAAACGGTGTTCATCAACTCGCACCTGCTCAGCGAGCTGGAAATGATCTGCGACCGTGTGGCGATCATGGTTTCGGGCCGGGTCGCGCGGTACGGAACGCTGGGCGAGCTGGCGGTGTCGCGGCGGTGCTACGAGGTTGAGGTGGAGGGCGGGGTTGTGGGTGGGATCGAGTCAGTGCTGCAGGCCGCTGGCGGTGTGTTTTCCGCGCCCGTCATCCCGCTGACAAACGGCGACGGCGGGCCGCCCCCCCTGCCGGCACAGGCAACCCCAAACCTCTGCACTCTGCCCGACGGCTTGCCGCTCGAAATCCGCGGCCCAGTTATCCGAATCCAAGCCACCCAAGCCACCATCGTTCAGCCCGTGCTCGACCTGCTTCGAAACAACAACCTTGTCATCAAACGCATCCAAGCCATCCAACCCACCCTCGAAGACCTCTTCATCGAAGCCGTCGCCGAAACCGAA
>JBBRUM010000404.1:0-3690 GCA_038247815.1 Tepidisphaerales bacterium
CCTTGAATACTCGCTGGACTACCGCCCCGTCGGCGAGACCGATTGGCGGCCACTCCGCGGGAAACTCACCGAAACCGCCTTCGACTGGGACGCCCGTGAGGTGCCGGATGGCCGGTATCAGATTCGTGTGGTCGCCGACGATGCGCCGAGCAATGTTCCGGGAGAGCAGCGGCGGACGTCGAGGCTCTCGGCTGTGTTCATCATTGACCACACGGCACCCCGGTTTATCAAGCCTGTTGCAACTGCCGCAGTCGGCGAGGTGACGATCAAAGGGCAAGTTCGCGACGCGACCGGGGTGATAAAATCGGTCGGGTATCGGATCGGATCAGAGCAACAGTGGCGGAACGCCGCTGCCGGGGATAAACTGTTCGATTCCCCGTCGGAAGACTTCACAGTCGTTCTACGGGACCTTGCTCCCGGGCGTCATGTCATTCGACTGCGAGTGACTGACGGTTCGGGAAACGAGGGATTTGAGACGGTTGTGGTCGAGGTGCCCGCCGCGAAGTGATGGTTGGCCGCCGGAAACGGTGGCCAAGTCGCTCGCGGGGTTTTAGGCTCGGCGTCTCGTAAGTGTTGTACCGGACGAATGTTGTGTTCGTTCGCAGGTTGACGGAATTTGGAAGGCAGACGCCATGCATTACCCCCACAAGATTAGCAAAGTGAAGCGCGCCCGGAAGCTCGGTTTCCGTGCCCGCATGCGGACGAAAAACGGCCGGAAGATCATCAACGCCAAGCGCCGCGCCGGTCGTGCGGTTCAGATCGTCTAGCAAATTGCTGCCCAGAGATGGGTGACTGTAAATAAGTTGTTAGTAAAGTGCCCCGGGAGATCCCGGGGCTTTCTGTCATGGTCGCCGGCGCGAAGCGTCACGGCGCGGGGTGACTGCGGGTTCAGTGCGTTGCTTGGGTGAGGGCTCTAACGATCTGAGACTGGGGGTCGAGCGGCGAGTTGGGGTCCAAAACGTGGGAAAGCTCGCCCGTGTGCCCGAGGGAGACCAACCGGGCGACAACGGCCCGGTGGACTGGGAGATCGCTTGAGGTCCAGCCAGTGGTGTCAACCAAAGTGGACCGCAGCGAGAGGTAGTCCTTGGGCACGATCATTACCCGGCCCGGCAGGCGGACAACATGGATCGCGCTGATCGCCAGTCCCCAGCCAGAGAGCAGAACCGCCCAGAAAGTTACCCGGGAGACGGACCGGACGACACTGGGACGCGAAATCTGGTGAGACGAAGGGCGAAGGTCGATCGATGACATGGCGCGGGACTCTTCCGTGAGTTGGGGTTGATAAAAATGGGGACCGGCGGGGTGGGGTTCACTTGGTCGAGGTGCCCAGTGAGGCATAGTAGCCGGGGAGGTAAGACCCGGATCCGAGCTGAGCAGCGTAGTCGACGAGGTCGCAAAAATCGGCGACAAGTTGGCGACAGGCCGGATCGGCGAGTTCGGCTTGGCGGACCTTTTCGAGATGGGCGAGGTCTTTGAATTTCATGATTTGGACGAATCGGAGGGTGGACCCGCCTGGTGTGTCGGAGAAGTCGGCTGTGACCTGCTGATAGACCTCGAATGACGCTCCGAGTTTGGAGAAGCTGTCCTCGAAGCGTTTGACGATTAGGGAGTGCCGGTCTTGTTTGTCACGGGGGAGGGAGTAGGCGTTGGTCTGAAGCAGCATGTTGGGTGGGATTGTGCCAAAGGTCGCGTCCGGGGGCAAAGGGTTGGGACTGCGGTTATGCTTTGCGGCCATGAACTTCAAGGAAGCGGCGGGCGAAGCGGCGCTGAAACATGTCAAGTCGGGCATGGCTGTTGGCTTGGGGACGGGAAGTACGACCGATTTTTTTCTGATCGCCCTGGGGCGGGAGGTCCGCGCCGGGAACCTGACGGGGATCGTCGGCGTGCCGACGTCGATCCGGTCGGAAAACCGGGCGAAGGAACTCGGGATTGCCCTGACGACGCTGACGCTCAACGCCGTGCTCGATGTCGCCGTGGACGGAGCCGACGAAGTGGCACCTCTTGAGGGCGGCGGACTGGCGCTGACCAAGGGCCTCGGCGGGGCACTGCTGCGCGAGAAGATCGTCGCCCAAGCCGCCAAGGTGTTCATCGCCATCGCCGACGGGGGCAAGGTGGTGGACCGCATTGGCATGCACACGGCGCTGCCGGTGGAGGTCACGCAGTTCGAGCACGGGGCGCACGCGGGATTCTTCAGGTCCCTCGGGGCGAACGCGGTGCTGCGGGTGGACGCCGCCGGCAAGACTTACGTCACCGACAACGGCAATGTGATCTACGATTTGCACTTCGACAAAGCCGTCGGGGTGAGGGATCCGGCGGAGCTCGAGTGGGCGCTGCTCAAAAGGGCGGGCGTGGTCGAGACGGGGCTGTTTCTGGGGATCACGAAGGTGGCGCTGATCGCGCGGGAGTCGGGCGTGGAGGAGCGGACGGGTTGAGGAGTGCTCAGAGCAGATCAGCGAAGAGCGTCATGCCCTTGGCGGCGGTGATGCGTCCGGAGACAAGTTTTCCCTTGAGGGCGAGGTCGCCGTTGAAGACGACGACCTGGTCCCCGCGAGTTCGGCCGACGAGTTGGACGGCTGGGGCTGGTTCAAGAACGGCTGCGGCGTCAGAGGCGGCGGACTTGCCCTTCATGCCGAGCTGCACGAGTCCGCCTGCCCCCCCTCCGCCAACCGATCCGGCCGCCGGGTACGCCTTTTTCGACACGAGCTTGCTCTCACCCTCGACCATCAGCTCGACGGTCTTGCCCACCATCTCGCGGTTGAGGTCCAGAGACACTTCGTGCTGGACGGCGAGGAGGGCGTTGTTCCGCTGCCTCTTGACCGGATCGGGAACGTCGTCATCAAAGCGGGTGATGGCGACCGTGCCGGGGCGGGGGGAGTATTTGAAGATGAAGCTGTTTTTGAACCGGCAGTGGCGGAGGAGCTGCACCGTCTTCTCGAACTCTGCGTCGGTCTCCGTGGGGAAGCCGACGATGAAGTCGGAAGCGAGGGAGACGTCGGGCATGTAACTCCGGGCGCGGTCGATGAAGTCGTAGTACTGGCCGGAGGTGTAGCCGCGGTTCATGAGCTTGAGGATGCGGTCGTCGCCGTGCTGGGCGGGGGCGTGGAGGTAGCGGCAGATGCGGGGGCAGTCGCGCATGGCTTGGAGGGCTTCGTCGGTGAAGTCGCGGGGGTAGCTGGTGACGAAGCGGAGGCGCGGGAGGTGGGGGACGGCTTCGTGGATAAGGTACAGGAGTTGGGCGAAGGTGGTGACGCGGCCGTCGCCGTGGGCGAAGGCGTAGTGGTTGATGGTCTGGCCGAGGAGGGTGACTTCGAGTGCGCCGGCATCGGCGAGCATTTTCACTTCGTCGATGATGTTTTGGGGGGGGCGGTGGACCTCTGCGCCGCGGGTGTAAGGGACGACGCAGTAGGTGCAGAACTTGTTGCAGCCGCGGGTGATGCGGACGTAGGCCTGGGAAACATCGTCGCCGGGGGAGACGCTGCGGGAGAGGTCGAGCATCTCGAGGTGGTCCTCGGCTGCGACGAGGGTGGAGGAGCGTCGACTGGCGGCGCCCATGAGGGCGACTTGGCGCGCGGGGGGCGCGTGGGGTGTGTGGTCCGAGGGGGCGGAGGTTACGACGGCGTTATGAACCATGGAGGGGAGGCGGTCGAGCTCGCCGGGGCCGCAGAGGAGGTCGACGTGGGGGAAACGTTC
>JBBRUM010000405.1:0-3659 GCA_038247815.1 Tepidisphaerales bacterium
CCATCGGCGACACCCTCACCGACGCCACCACCAAGCTCCTCGAATTCCACGAGCTCCCCCGGTTCGCCCCCGAGGTCTTCGGCTATCTCCACAACGACAACACATCGCAGTTCAAGAGGTTCCGCGAGGGGCTGGACCAGCTCCTTCAGGAGGGCGTGGTGCAGGTGATGAGCGTGGTCGGGTCGTCGATGCGGGTTCCGCTGCTCGGCGCGATCGGACCCCTGCAATTCGACGTCGTGCAGTACCGCCTCAAGTCGGAATACAACGCCGAGTCACGCCTCGAGCTCACCAGTTGGAGCGCGCTGCGATGGCTGTCCGGCGACCTCTCCCTCGAGCAAGCCGTCGCCCTCACGCTCCCGAGCGGGGCCAAGCTCGTGCAGGACCAAAACCAGCGCCTCGCCATTCTCTTTGATTCAGATTGGTCCATCCGTTACTTCGTGCAAAAAAACCCCGGTGTGGACCTCAACACCGAAACCGGCTGAAAAAAGGGGCACTTGCGAGCGCGGACCGGGGCGAAATCCGGACAAACGTTGGCTGTCAGGTAATGGTGCGCTTTGTCGCAGACGATTTTTCTTGGCTTTGCCGTCGAGAGTCGATAGTGTTCTGGAGTCGGACGGCAGCGCGGACAATCCCGTCATGGGTGACGGGAACCACTTCAAGCCGCGTTTCGCCGCCCCTAGACCGGGCATGTCCACACGTCTCTGCCCGGACAAATCGAAACGTCGCACTCGGGTACATGAACCCGTGAGCGATCCTTCACGATCGGAGTCATCTCATGACACCCACCGAGCGTAACGAACGAATCTTCCAAGCCTCCATCGGCTGCTCCTCGGCAGCCGTCGAGTTCCTAAGGTCGGTCAGCAAACCGCTGAACGTCACCTACATCGCCCAAACGGCGTGGGAAATCGCCAAAAAACTCGAAGAGTTCATGGAGGTAAACACAAAAAAGGAATGCGAACTCGAAGCCAAACTCGGCGCCGTCATCGCACCCACATCGGTGTCGGGCACGTCGCCCAACTCCAGCATCAAGTACAGCGAGCAGGAACTCGTTCCACTGAAGTAATCCCGCAGCCCCACGCCAGCTCCGCTAGCAGCGGATAGTGGTCCGACGCGTACGTCGCCAAGCGGTCTGTTTCGATTCGAGACGATCGCGTCAGAACACCGTGCGCGAACACATAGTCCAGCCGGACGCCCGGCCGCTGTGTGCTGTACGTGCCCGCGCCCGCCACCGACTCCGCATTCACCTCGGCGAACGCGTCGGCATATCCCTCCCGGGTAAGCAGCCCCGCGCACTCCCGGCCAACCACTCGAGCAAACTCCGGTTCGGCCCGACTCGGATCGATCACCTGCAGCGGAGAAACCGTGTGTAACGTCCCAGCCACGACGTGCGGCCGGCTTTCCCTGCGAAGCTGGGCGGTAAGCTCCAAGATCCGTCGCACCTGCCCCACCCGAAACCGCTCAGCGTGCTCCCCCACCCCAGCGCTCAGCTCAACGCCGAAGACGTGCATCTCCGACCCCAATGGCAGCCGCACCACCGCCTCCAAAACCGCAGGCACCTGACCGTCCCATTCCCCCCGTTGCCCCTCGGCCCACAACGCCGAGTGGTTGATCGAGTGAACCATCTCCCCCCGCGTCAGCACCGACACCGACCCGCTCTCTCCCCCAGCCGTCGCCAGATCCATGCCCAGGCGACTCGCCAGCCGTGCCAGCACTGCTTCGTCCGTCGACTCCGTCGCCACCACCACGTCCGGCAGGCCCGCCAACAACACC
This sequence comes from Tepidisphaerales bacterium, assembly GCA_038247815.1. Classification (GTDB taxonomy): domain Bacteria; phylum Planctomycetota; class Phycisphaerae; order Tepidisphaerales; family Tepidisphaeraceae; genus JBBRUM01. The sequence goes on from JBBRUM010000405.1 coordinate 1,771, forward strand.
TCCGCCAAGGGGTCCGCCCGACCCGTGCCACCATTGTGCAAGTTGTAGACGCTGATTCGCATGGAAAAGTCGCTCCGTTGCGTCCGGTAAGGCTCCGGGCAACCGTTCCGTTTGCTCCACCCGGGACGGAATCGTAGGTCCATCCCAAGCCGCCGATTTCGGCGACCCGCCAGCCAGAAATCTACCGGAGCATCACATGGGCCGTCGAATGGGCGAACTACTTACCGACGCCGTACCCCTGACCCCCCTCGACGTCGAGGAGGTCCTTTCCGAACAGTCCCGATCCGACCGCCCCTTCGGACACGTCGCCCTCGACCTCGGACTCTGCACGCCCCAGCACGTCTGGCGGGCTTGGGTCGCTCAACTCGCCGACGGTGAGCGCGCTGTTGACCTCGACGAGGTCGGTATCGACGCCCAAGCCGTCTCCATCGTCCCGCCCGCCATCGCCATCGAGTTCGGCGTCATTCCCCTCCGCCTTGTCGACGACACCCTCGTCCTCGCCACCACCGCCGAGGGCCTCGCCAACGCCAAACTTGTCCTCCCCACCCGCATCGGCCGGCCCCTCCGCTTCGCCATCGCCCCCGCCGACGACATCGCCCGCGCCATCGAAGTCTGTTACCTCCCCCTCATCGCCGATTGCTGATCCCTCACAATCCCTTCAACTCGCCCAATTTTGAAACCCTTAAACCCCGTAGTGGGCTAGAATCACCGAGTGTGGGGGACAACTCGGCGGTTCTCTTATGGCCAACCACAGCCACTCGCGCGTTTCACGGTCCATCCGCACCTGCAACCACGGGTTTACCCTCGTCGAATTGCTGGTCGTCATCGGCATTATCGCGGTACTGATCTCGATTCTTCTCCCGGCGATGTCCAAAGCCCGCAGGCAGGGCGAACTTGTTCGCTGCCAGTCGAACCTCAAGCAGATCGGCGCCCAGATGCTGATCTACTCCAACGACAACGGCGGATGGCTTTTCCCGCCCATGCTCGGCGTCAACGTCCCGCCCCACCTTCGGTGGCCTGTCTCCGTGTTCAAATTCGACAAACTCCCGAACGAACCCGTCAACGACCCCGCCGTCTATGTCCCCAAGATCATGCTCTGCCCCACGGACGCCACCGACGTCATCGTCCAGCCGGGGTCCTCCCCGTTCGTCACCCCCGGAACCTTCAATACCCACACCTACGTCGTCTCCCACAACGTCGGGAACGAGCAAGTGAAGTTCAGCAAGCGCGACCTCGGAGGCTTATCCCCGTCTGACTTCATCATTATGGGTGAAAAAAATTCGCAAGCCCCAGATATGTACATGGGCACCCGCAGTGGCGAACCCTCAGACTTTAAGCGTGTGGTCGATTTTTACCGCCATGGCAAAGTCGGAAGCAACTATTTGCACCTCGACATGCACGTCGAAACGCGGAGGGAAAACGAGGCGCTTAGAGGCGTCGATCCTTGGGAGTGGTTTAAGGGCAAACTCATCGACCCCGCCGACATTCGTTAGGGCGGACGGTTCGATCACTTCGCGAGTACTGCAACAAGACGCCAAAGCTGATGCGGGGTAAGCCTTCGCCGGGTTGCGCTGTTGAAGGCTTTGACAAACTCGTCAAACGGCTTGGTGTAGGGCAGGCGGTCGCGCTTACCGAGTGAGTTTTCGAGCAAAGCTTTGACGAGGTTGCGTTCGGTATCGGTGGTTTCTGGGGGGGCGGATTTTGCGTCGCCGAGTTTGGGAAGTTTGCCCGATTTGCGGGTAGTGAGCAGGTGACGCCAGACTTCTTCGCGGTTCGGGGGGCGTTCGAAATGCGGGGTGTACTCGGCGTACAGCGCCTCGAAGTGGTGCGTGTAGGGAAGGTCGTCAGCTGTGCGACCGATTTTAGAGTAGATCGGGATGAGTTTGTCG
>JBBRUM010000406.1:0-3653 GCA_038247815.1 Tepidisphaerales bacterium
CGAGGCCGTCCTCCTCAAACATGAACGCGACGCGGCGGCGTCGGCTGAGCTGAACGAGGGGTGCCATGACGTTCTCGAACTGCTTCGCGTCGCCGGCGTAAAAACCGGATTGGTGACTCGAAACTCAATGGAATCGACGCGAACCGTGCTGGGCGCTCACGGCCTCGACTTCGCGTCCGTGGTCACCCGCGAGGACGAACCCTACAAACCGCGCCCTGAACCATTGTTTCTTGCTCTTCACAGACTCGGCATGTCCTGCAATCGCGAACGGGTCTGGATGGTCGGCGACGGCGAGCACGATATCCAAGCCGGACTGGCTGCCGGAGTGCGTACGGTCTGGCTGTCGCACGGGGGGGAGAGACGGTTTGACGCGTTGCCCTGTTTAGAGGTGCGCGATTTAGTGGAATTACACGGCGTTTTTCGGGAAGCTTTGGCGGGCGTCTCAGACTGACGGATTGGTGGCGAGGGTGTCGGATAGAGTGAGTGGAAGGGTAACCATGATGATTGTGACGACACTGATTCTTGCGGCTGTGATGCAGGCCACTGCGGGGTCGGCGGGGCTTGCTCCCGAATTGGCCCAGCCGGGCCATCAGGCGGCGGCGACCGGGCGGGTGAGCAAGGAATCGACGGTCGAAGAGCTTCTGGCCGTGCTGTTTCTCCGTGGCAAGGACCTGAAAGACTTCGAGGGCGACGTCAAGCTCGGCGACACCGACGCGAGCACTGGGGCGGGGAGCGTTCGAAGTGGGCGGGTGGTCTATGACGTAACCGAGTCGGGAGCGACGAGGCTACTCGTGCGGTTCGAAACCCGGGCCGAGGACGACGGGGACGCAAAGAAGGAACGCCTGATTTACCTGCTCGACGGAAGCTGGCTGACCGAGAGGAACTACCGGCGAAAGGTGGAGATCAAGAGGCAGGTGCTCCGTCCGGGGCAGACGATCAACCTCTTTCGGTTGGGCGAAGGGCCGTTCCCACTGCCGATCGGGCAGGAACCGGCTGAGGTATTGAAACAGTTCGAGGTGACCAAGTTGGATTCCACCGACAGCCGGCCCGCGATTCGCCTGATTCCGCGGGAGGGCACGCGACTGGGCACGAAGTTCGCCTCAATCGACGTCTGGGTCGACCCGGAGACACGGTTCCCCACGCGGATCGAAACGCTGAACAAGCAGGAGACCACCGTTCGCAGCACCGAGCTGTCCGGGCTGACGGTCAACGAGCACGGCGCCAAGTCGTTTGACCTGCCCGAGATCGACGGGGAGTGGAAGCGTTCGGAAGAGCCGTTGGAGGATTAAATGGGCGGCAGGTGGCGGTGATATGTCTTGAGGTAGTGGGAGTTCCACTGAACATCGAGAAGTGTTTTCAGGGGGATGGTGTTGGACCTGGCTTGCCAGGTGGCGGTGGCGTCGAAGGGGCGGAGGATGAGGTTTTCGTCGGAGATCGCGGTAATCCTGCCGAGCAACGTCTGGTTCGTAGTACGGGTGGGCGCGGAGTTGACGAGCACCGGGCGCAGGGAGCGCTGCAGGTCCGCCAAAAGGGGGATGAGCGAAGTAGTGTCCAGTCGCGGGGGCGAGCAGCGGGCGAAGAGGTTGTCGGTAGCGCAGATGCGGGTGTAGGCGCGTTCGTAGGCTGCGGTGTGGATTCGGGAGATGCGCGAGATCGGGACTGCGGTGAACCCGTCCGGGCGGAAGTCTCGGAAGAAGACCAAGGTCACGAGTTCGGCCGAGAGGGCGACGGGCAAGCCAAACGGTGCATGGCCAAGATTGGCGTGGATTTCGAGACGGACGATTTGATGGCGACGGAGGCAGGAGAGCAAACGGGAGGTCATGGTGCGTGGGCAAGGGCTACCGAATCATGCGCATTTTTTCGAAATTGGGGACCACGCCCGGAAGAGACGTGATTGGCCGATGGCCAGCCGGCCAATAGATGAAGAACGCCTTACCGAGCATGAATCTGTCGGGCACCCTGCCATCTGCAGCAAAAAGGTGCTCATCGGGGAGTCGGACAGGATCGTCCCAGAAACGTGCGTCGAGGGAGAGTTGGGAGTTGTCGCCGAGGACGAAGTACTCGCCATCGCCGGTTCCGCCGTGGGCGAGTGTGATCGGCTGATCGGGGGAGGACCAGAGGGGGTTTTTGTGTCCAAGGTTAACGGTGCGGTTCGCGTAAAAAATGTCGCGCCAGAGGGAAAGGTGGGAGATGCGGGCGTTGTGGTTCTCAGCGACAATGCGGACTTCCGGGCGGGGCTGGCGGAGATTTTTGGAGAAGTCGTCGTAAATCGCGGCGACGTCGGGGGCGTAGTTCTGCGGCGAGGTGGCGAGGACTTCCCTGCCGTTGACCTTGAGGGCGACGCGGTAATCGTAGTTTTCGAAGATGAGGTCGAGGGTGTCGGCGGATGGGAGGGGGGCGGTGGCGAGGGTGGCGTCGGGCTGGTTCGGCTGGGAGCGGATGAGCGTTGCGGTGGTGGGGGTAAGCTCGACACGGAAGCGGTCGAAGCGTTTGGAGAGTTCGAGGGTGAGTTTTGCGTTGGCGGGTTCGGTGAGACGTTGCCACGTCAGGCGGAGCTGGAGATCGGCGACGACGTTGTCGGGGGAGACTTCGAGGTAGTTGAACTGGTCGGGGTTGACGTTGGGGTTTTGCTGGGGGGGTGTTGAGTTAAAGGCAAGCCAGTCGGTGAAGGCGAAGGTGCGGGGGTTGGAGTCGGGTGAGAAGTCGAGGGCGGCTGGGGCGGTGGCGTTGGAGACGAAGATTCGTCCGGCGTTTTCGGTGGAGAAGTTCGCCATCCCCTGGGGAGTGACCCACGGCGAGGCGAAACGGGGCGAGGGGGCGCGTGGGAGGGATCGCGGTTGGTGGTCGTTGTCGTGGACGATCCGCCAGAGCGCGGATTGCACATGGTCGGGTTTGTGCTGAACGTTCCATCCACTGGGGGAGAAGGCGGTGTCGCTGGTGGGCACTAGGTTGGGACTTCGGGTGTATACGTCGCCGTCGAGCACCATGATCTGCTCGCCAGGCAAGCCGACAAGTCGTTTGATGTAGTTTTGCTGGAACTCGGGGGCGTTGACGGGGCGACGTGCGAAGCTCGGGTCCGCGTCACGCTGATCGAAGGGGGACTTGAAGACGACCACGTCCCACCGCTGTGGCGATTCGATGAGATAGACGTACTTCATCACCAGGATCCGGTCGCCGTAGTGCACCGGCGGGGCGGTGGCGTCATTGTCGGGATTGTTCGGCAGGGTGCGTGGCACGCGAAAGCCGCAGTTGGGGCAGGTGAGGGCGAAGACGTAGGGGGTCGCGCCGGTGCGAACCTTGCCGTCTTGGCCGCGCTGATTGATGGTGACAAACGCGTCTCGCGGGATGTTGATCTCATCGGACCCCGGAGTCTGCGGGGCTTGGAAGTTGCTGGTGAAGTCGTAGCCGCAGTCTTCGCACTTGAAGCGCATGTGCGCCCCGTACAGCGTGGTCGCCATCGAGCCCGTGGGGATGACAAAGGCCTCGACAAAATAGGCTCGAAAGACGAATGCCAAAATCAGGGCAATCAGGATTGACTCGAGAGTGTCTTTGATCCCGCCAGGGTTGGCTTTGGATTTGTTAACGATGATCTCGCCGGCGATGGTCGTGGCGATGGATTCAGCGGCGGGTGGGATCGGGGGGATTGGGGAGGA
>JBBRUM010000407.1:0-3604 GCA_038247815.1 Tepidisphaerales bacterium
AACTCGCCGCCGCCCGCACCAGCCCCGCAGCCGATTCGTCCACCTCATAACCGCCCCACACCCCATGCCGCGCCGCCCTCACTCCCGTCACCAGCGTCGTCCACGCCACCGTCGCGTCAAACGACTCGCCGTTGCTCAGCGCTCCCGACACCCCGCTTTCCACCAGCCTCTCAAGGTTCGGCATTCGTCCGGCCCGCATCAGCGGGCGAATCACCGCCCAGTCCGCCGCGTCCCACCCCACCAGCAGCACCCTATTCGCCGCCTTTCCATCCATCACTCGTCGCTCCCGGCATGCCATTAAAAAAAGACCCGCCGCCATACACAGTGGGATGACGGCGGGGCTACCGAGAGTGTACCTGTCTATTCGCCTCCGGTGCTACCGGCCCTTCCGCCGCACCAGCACCGCCGCGCCCAGCGCCAGCACCGCCAGCCCGCTCGGCTCGGGAATCGCACCAGCGCCCAGCGAACCACCGTTGTTCGCAAACGGAACAAACGGGTCAATGTCCGAAGAGTCCAAACCGCCGTCGCCGTTGATGTCCCCGATCTGATTAATCACATCCGCATTCAGCGTCTGCCCCGGATACAACGCAGAGAACGCCGCTTGGGCCGATGCAATGTAAGCCGCAAACGGATCCCCCTCATTGGCAGCCAGAACAAACGGATCAATGTCCGACGCATCCACACCGCCGTCGAAGTTGAAATCACCCCTCACAAACGCCGGCCCGCCCACCGCGCCCGCGAGGATCGACAATCCCGTGTCCTCATACCCATACCCGGTGATCGCTCCCGTCAGGTCCGTCGCGTTGGTGATGTCTATCGCGAGATACCCGTAATAATCGATCCCCGCCCCGCCGAGCTTGAACCGGACCCCGATGTACTCGGGATTCCCCACAATGTTGTCCGGATTGAAGTTGCCCGACGGACCGGGACCCGCCGCCGTCTTCCGCTCGTCGTACAAATTCACACTCGTGGCTGCCACAAACGGATTGACGGCGGTGTCCAAATCACTACCGGGGCCTATCTCGGTCCCAGCCGCCAGCGACGCAATCCGGTCCGTCGCCCCGTCTCGAACGAAACGATTCGTCGACGCCAGCCCTGCATCCACGCCCTGCTTCAAGTCAACGTAGTCTTGGGTGGCGTCGCCGTTCTGACGGCCGCGCAGGATCTGGTAGTCCACAACGCCGTCGGTGTTAAAGTCCACGTTCGCCGCCGGGGCATCCACCGTGAACGGAAGATTCACATCCCGCGATATCACCGCCCCGTGCGCCGAAACACCCGAAACAACCCCAGCCACACCGGCCACATACGCCGCCCACTTCTTTTCCACTTTGTTCTGCATCGCTTCCTCTTTCACTCCGCCTCGGGCGGCACGAATTCACTTCCCTACAAGAGGCGGAGCGACTCGCTCGCCCGCTACTCCTCCAGCATCAGTATGCTCCCAGTCACTCTTACCGTCCATCGTGTTTCGTGCATGCCCTACCACCATGCGTGCACAACCGTTTCCATCGAGGATTTATCATCATTTTCTGCCGAAACACAACCTTGCCGTCGCTACATCTCACAACCCCGTTCCAGCATTCGTGCACCCGCGAATCCCCCCCAACATAACAAGCGCCGCCGCCCTTGCTATGCAAGGGCGGCGGGAACTCCGTGTGGACTGCAAAAATTCTACCGACCCTTACGACGCACCAAGGCAACCGCACCCACTGCCAGCGCCGCCAAACCCGTCGGCTCGGGAATCGCCCCAGCCAAGATCGAACCGCCAGTGTCCTCATACCCAAACCCCGTGATCGCTCCCGTCACGTCATCACGGCTCGTGAAGTCCACCGCGATCCACCCGTAATAGTCAATCCCCGCCCCGCCGAGCTTGAACCTAACCCCGATGTACTCGGGATTCCCCACAATGTTGTCCGGATTGAAGTTCCCCGACGGGCCCGGCCCGGTAGACGTCTTCCGCTCGTCGTACAAATTCACACTCGTGCTAGCCACAAACGGATCGAAGGCGGTGTCCAAATCACTACCGGGGCCGATCTCGGTCCCAGCCGTCAGCGACGCAATCCGGTCCGTCGGCACATCCCGAACGAAACGGTTCGTCGACGACAGCCCTCCATCCACGCCCTGCTTGAGGTCGACGAAGTCCTGCGCCGGATCGTTTTGGAACCGGCCACGCAGGATCTGATAGTCAACGATGCTGTCGCCGTTGAAATCCACGTTCGCCGCCGGGGCAGCAACCGTGAACGGCAGGTTCACGCTCTGCGCAACAATCGCCCCGTGCGCCGTCGCGCCCGCGGTCGCAACCACACCCGCTGCGTATACAGACCACTTCTTTTCAATCTTGCTCATGTGCATTCTCCCTCTCAAGCCGCCGCCATCGCGGACGGGTTCTCCAGTCACACACCAAAGGCACGCGGACCACGTCCTGCAAAACCTTCAACATCACTATGCGTGCACATTCAGGGGCCGTCCAATTGCTTTCGTGCACACCTACTCCCACACCGTGCACAACCGTTTTCAATGGATCGTTACAATCGTTTGGCAAGCTACGCAATCTGTGCCGTCTGGGCGTGCCCACGGAACAAAAGTGCAGACCCAACCGCCCTGCACAAATTGTTACCCCCAGCCCCCTCAATGTCGTTTACCCCTTCATTCCCGTAACCGCAACCCCCTCCACAAAGTAACGCTGGAACAGGAAAAAGATGACAATCACCGGCAGCGTCATCAAAAGATTGCCCGCCATGATCAGCGACCAGTCATCACCCGAGTCCAACCGCATCGAGAACAATCCCAAACTCAATGGGAACTTCGACTGGTCACGGAGCATGATCAGCGGACCCATAAACTCGTTCCAAGCGCCCATGAACGTCATGATCGCAATCGCCGCCAGGGTCGGTTTAACCTGCGGCATGATGACGTACCACCAGGTTTGCAGGGGGCTCATCCCGTCGATCTTGGCGGCTTCATCGAGCTCGCGGGGGATCGTCTTCATGTGCTGGATCATCAGAAAGATGAAAAACGCATTGCCCAGCCAAGCCCCGATCCATAAGGGGTTTAACGTGTTGTACCAGCCCAGCGACCGCCATATCAGAAACGTCGGAATCATCGTCACCTGCGCCGGCAGCATCATCGTCGCCAGCAGCACCCCCAGCGCCAGCGATCGCCCCGGCCAGTTCAGCCGGGCGAACGCGTACGCGACAAACCCCGACGAGAACATCGCCCCCGCGAGCTGCAAAACCACCAAGATCACGCTGTTCCGCACGTACGTCCAAAACGGCACCGACCGAAACGCCCGGGCGTAGTTTCTCTCCACCTTCCCATACACCGCGCGGACCGTCGAACTCGGCGTCAGTGTGAGGGTTAGTGACGCCATGTTGTCACCGCCGATGGCCGTCGAATCCATCGGGGTGAGTGGCACCCAACTCCGCGGGCCGAGGGTGTCGTCCTGAAACGTCGGCGGCTGGAGCAGCAAGCCAGAGGCGCGGGACTGGGCGATGTAGGTCGAGCTGTCGGAGGTGTACGTTTTATCATCCAGCCGAAATTGCACATCCATGCGATGCCACGACGCATCGCCGGTGTACGAAATGATGAGGCGGTGCAGTTCGGCCGG
>JBBRUM010000408.1:0-3600 GCA_038247815.1 Tepidisphaerales bacterium
AAGCGACTGCGGAAACCGGTTAATCTGGCCGATCTTGTCGATCTCCAGACCTATCACCTGCACGCCGGCGTTCTTCTGGTTGTCGATATTGATCAGCCCGAACGTCTGGATCTGTGGGGCGGCCACCCGAACGGTGGGCAACTTTTCGATCCGCCGGATCATCTCATCATAATGCGGAAACCCCGACAACGACTGCGATTGCACGATCACCGCCCCGGAAAGCCCTTGGAACGAATCCCGGAACATCCGCAACCAGCCTCCCATCACGGAGAACACGACCAAAATCATCGCCGTGCACAAACACACCGCCAGCAGAGACACCCACGCAATACGGCGCTTGCGGAGGTACTTGGAAATCAGGAGCAGTTTGTACATTCTTGGGGTCTTCGCGGTGGCCGAGGCGGGCTGGAAGTCGGGAGGGGCCGTGAGTTTAGGGGCCTTGGGGTAAAGGTGCTACAAGGGCTACGGGTTCGTGCGTATACTGCCGCCCCCGACCTTCAACTGCTCACCCCCGCTACGGAGACTCCATGGCCAAGGCACGCGCGATCCTCAAACGCCGCAAAGCGGTCCGCAACATCAAAAAGATCACCAAGACGATGCAGATGATCGCCACCGCGAAGTTCCAGAAATCGCTCAAGCGCGCCGTCGCCACCAAGCCTTACACCCTCAAAGTCCGCGAACTCGTCGGCGATCTCGCCGCATCCGTCGCCAATGTCGAGCACCCCATGCTCCGCAAGGTCGACGCCACCAACGCCTCGGGCAAGGTCGCCCTCATCGTCTTCACCTCCGACCGCGGACTGGCTGGGGCGTACAACGGTTCCGTCCTCCGCCACGCCACCAAGACGCTCCGCGAATTCGAAGCCGCCGGGAAAAAAATCGACCTCTTTGTCTCCGGGAAGAAGGGGCACAGCTTCTTCTCCTTCCAAAAACGCGCCTTCACCAAGCTCGAAGGCTTCGGCGACATCCCCAAAATCGTCGATTCCGACCGCGCCGCGCAGCTCGCCATCGACGAGTTCGTCAAAGGCACCTACGACTCCGTCTGCATCGTCTACATGAACTTCATCTCCACCGGCCAGCAAAAGCCAGACACCATGACCCTCCTCCCCCTCGCCGGAGTCATGGCCGCCCTGAATCAAATGGCGCAGGAACTCGCCGAAAAAGAAGCGCAGCTCAAAGCCGGCACCATGGACACCAAGCGCCGCGGTGACGACGTCAAAGTCGAAGAGCAGGTCAAGTCCGCCACCGTCGAGTACGACTTCATGCCCGACGCCGCAACCCTCCTCAACGAACTCCTCCCCCTCACCGTCAAAACCGCCTTCTTCCAGTCCATCCTCGACGCCAAAACCAGCGAACACGTCGCCCGCATGGTCTCCATGAAAAGCGCCACCGACAACGCCGAAAAAATGGCCAAATCCCTCGCCATGCAATACAACCGCGCACGCCAAACCCAGATCACCACCGAACTCTCGGAGATCATGGGCGGCGTCGAAGCCATGAAGTAATCCGCCCCGCACAACAACACGCTCCCCAAGGCCCGGACCATGCTCCGGGCCTTGAGTCTTTCCGGTGGCGGGCACCGATCTCGCTGAGTATCGTCTGACTACCCAACAGGAGATGTATGAACGTTGTGACCCGCAGTGCCGTGTTGTTCGCCTCTTCCCTCGCCCTGCTCGCCTCGACTTCCGGCGCTTCGGCCCAAGTCTCCACCACTGCCGACGCCAAATCCAAGGCCCGGCAGCTCATCAACAAAGGCCTGGCCTTCCTTGCAACACAGCAAGCCGAAAACGGCGGATGGATGGCGCAGCGCGGCGCCCCCGCGATCACCGCCCTCGCACTCAAGGGCTTCGCCCAAGACCCCAACCGCCGCAACGACACGAACGTCAAAAAGGGCTTCGAGTTCCTCCTCTCCTTCCAACTCGAAAACGGCGGCATCTACAAAGACACCCTCGCCAGCTACAACACTTCCACCGCCATCTCCGCTCTGGCAGCCGCCAAAAACCCCGCCTTCCAACCCAACATCGACAAAGCCATCGCCTACCTCCGCACCCTCCAGTGGCAGGAGGGAATGCAACTCCCCACCGGCGAGAAACTCGCGGGCGGCGACGTCCGCGCCGGCGGCTGGGGATACGGCAGCAAAGGCAGACCCGACGGCAGCAACACCGCGCTGGCCATCGACGCGCTCGTCGAAGCCGGCATCTCCCGCGAGGACCCCGCCCTCAAAGGCGCAGCCGAGTTCATGACCCGCACCCAAAACCTCAAGACCAACGCCGCTCCATGGGCCACAAACGACGGCGGATTCATCTACTCCCCCGCCCGAGGCGGTGAGTCCTTCGCCGGCGAATACACCGACCCCTCCGGTACGAAACGCTTCCACAGCTACGGCGCGATGACTTACGCGGGCATCAAGTCCCTGCTCTACGCCAACATCTCCAAAGACGACCCCCGCGTCGTCGCCGCATGGGGCTGGATCAGCAACAACTGGTCGCTGACCGAAAACCCCGGAATGATAAACGCCGGCCCCACCGCAGCCGCCGACGGCCTCTTCTACTACTACCACATCCTCGCCCGCACCCTCAAGGAATACGGCGAAGTCAGCGTCCCCACCCCCACCGGCAGCGTCGATTGGCGCCTCGAACTCGTGAACAAACTCGCCTCCCTCCAACGCCAAGACGGCGCTTGGAAAGGCGGCAAGGCCTACATGGAGGAACTCGAAATCCTCGTCACCGCCTACACCGTCCTCGCCCTCCAAGAAGTCCTCGCCGACCTCGACCGCTCACCGGTAAAGTAGCCAAGGCGAAGAGGTGGCCACGGACCATCACGGAGAAGACCGCACAGAGGGCCCGCGCGACCACCACTACTCCTTGTCAATTGTCCGCGCCCAGCCCGCGATAATCCGTGGCAACTCTCCCGCCTCGACGCCACTCACCCCAGCGCCGCGACTGCCGCCGCGATGAGTGTGGCCGTGGCCACCTCCAGCGGCGCGGGCAGCTTAAGCCCCGAGGCGCGGGCATGGCCGCCGCCGCCGAATTGTTCGGCGAACCTGGCAACATCCACTTTCCCCTTCGACCGGCACGACACCTTGATCGTCGCGTTATCCGGCGGCGGCGTTTCCGTCACCAGAAGCGACATCTCCACCGCCGCCAGTTGCAGTGGAAAATTGATCAGGTTCTCCGTGTCCGGAACGGCTGCCCCTGTTTCGGTGAAGTCGGCTGCACGCACCGTAATCATCGCCAGCCGCCCCCCAGCCAGCAGTTGCAGCGAACTCTGCGCCCGCGATTGAAGACGCAGCCTCGGCTCGCGCTCCGACTGGAACAGTCGCTGGTACAAACGGTCCGGGTTCGCCCCCGCGTCCATCAGATCGGCTGTCAGCCGCAGCGTGGTCGATGTCGTGTTCGAAAACGCGAACCACCCCGTGTCCGACACGATCCCCACATACAACACCTCCGCCAGCTCCGCCGTCAGCGGCACGTTCCACAATTTCAGCAGCCGTCCAATGAGCTCCGTCGCCGACGCCGCCGCCGTATCCACCACCCGCACCCGCCCCCACCCCTCCTGCGTCCGATGATGGTCCACCACCAGAACCGCCCCCCCGCCCCCCCC
>JBBRUM010000409.1:0-3591 GCA_038247815.1 Tepidisphaerales bacterium
CTGAAGGTGTACGAACAACTCCTCGGCACACCCCCACTTTCCGTCGTGTAATCTCCCCAAATTAGCCAACCGCACCACCACCCTCGGCGAAGCCACCTATCTCGCCGCCAAACGACACGTACGCGGAGAGAACCAACCCGTTGATGCCTTTCTCTCGGAGATCGTCAACGCCATCCAGCGACCGCTCGACGATCTACTCGCGCCCATCCGCGTCAACTTCGAGTCCATCACCGAACTCGAACCCGACGCCCTCATCATCACCGCCCGTTCCACCCCGCCCCCGAAGGCACCCTGACCCCCGCAGATACTCCGACCCGACACACCGGTAAAGCCAATGGACAGTCCCATTGTGGTACTCGACTGCAATGCCTTGGTGCGGAGCATACTCAGCGATCGAGGCTCCGCGTCACGGATTCCGGTGCGCGTCGAGATCAACGAAATACAAATAGCCTTCAGCAAACCAGTCCTCGCCGAGTAGCGCCGAACACTGCTCCATTCCGCCCTCGCCCAGCGAGCCCCTTCACTCTCCCGAAAAGTGGTCGAAAAACTGCTCACCCGCCTCCGCTACCGCGCCCTCCGTCCCGACCCGATCCCCCGCACCCTCTCCCTCCCGCCAGACCCCCGCGACACCGCCGCGAAGAACCTTACCTCGACCTCGCCGCAGCCGCCCGCGCCAACTTCCTCGTCACACGCGACCTCGACCTGCTCTCACTCCCCACCAACACCACAGACCTCGGCCGCCAATTCCGAAACCGCTTCCGTATCCTGTAAATAATCGACCCCGCCTCCCCCTGCAACAACTCTCCCGTCCCCCCGAAAACCCGTAAACGGGACACCTACCTCCCCGCCATCGCCTCCGGCACCTTCTTCCGTGCTCCCGCCACGCTCACCTCCGCCCCGCGCACCGCAACCTCCCCGTTTGCCACCGCCGCCGCCCGCGCCACCGCCAGTCGCCCAGCCGCTTCCTCCACCGCCACCACCTCAGCCGCCGCCTGGGCTACCATGCCCTCAAGTCGGCCCGCGCTCCTCTCCCGTTCCTCGCGCTCCTCGCTCGGCAGGATCGGGGGCTCCTCGCTCCAGGCTTCGTCATCCCCCTCCACTCCGCGGACGTACCTTTTGGGTTTCCACGGCAGCACCGTGAGAATCAATATCTTCAGGTCAAACCCCAGCGACCAGTTGCACAGGTAAAACAGGTCGTACTGCACGCGCTTTCGCAGGCTCGTCCGCCCGCGCAAGCCGTTGACCTGCGCCCACCCGGTGAGCCCGGCTTGGGCGTGTTGTCGCAACATATACCTCGGGATTTTCCGCCCGAACCGTTCGACCAGCATCGGGCGCTCGGGGCGCGGGCCGACGAGGCTCATGTCGCCCTTGAACACGTTCCAAAACTGCGGCAGCTCATCCAGGTTCCACCGCCGCATCCACCGCCCAATGGATGTCACGCGCGAATCCCGCTCGCCGCGACTCCAGATCGCCCCGGTTTCCTTCTCGGCCCCTTCGACCATGGTTCGAAACTTGATGATCGTAAACGGCTTGCCGCCCAGGCTCGTCCGCACCTGCCGGTAGTACACCGGCCCCGGCCCGCTGCGCCGCACGAGCATCGCCAGCCCCAGCATCGCCGGCGCCAGCACCACCAGCGCCAGCCCCGACGCCACCACGTCCGCCGCCCGTTTGATCAGCGCGTTCCACCCCTCCAGCGGCGTTCCCGTCAGGCTCACCACCGGCAGGCTGTCCATCTGCTCCATCTCGTGTCGAAGCAGGTTGTAACTCAGCATGTCCGGCACGACACGGATGTCCACCCGCGTCTGGCTGAGGCGCTCCAGAACACGCCCCATCTCCATGTGCTCGTGCGCCCGCATCGCGACAAAGACAATGTCCACCGGCCGCTCAGCCAGAATCCGCTCGAGCTCGTCATACGGCCCGAGCACCGGCCTCTTGAGTAACCGGTCCTCATTTCCTCCCGCGTGCACAAAGTACGCCGGCTCGATCCCCATCCACTTGTTCCGCCGCAGCGTGTGGTAAACGCGCTGCCCCAGCCGCCCGGTTCCAATCACGGCAGCATGTCGCATGTTCCAGCCCCGCCGGCGCATTCCGTGCAACGCGCTCCGCCCCACCACCCGCAGCACGCCCCCCACGATCACCCACCCCGGCAACACCAACCCCATCACCACCCGACTGGGCCGGTCGGCGATCAGCAAACTCACGGTGACGTAACTCAAGCACCAAGCAAGAAACACGCCCTTCGAGAGCATCGTCAGCTCCCGAAAAAACCCCTTCGTCCGCTGCGGCGTGTACAGCCCCATCCGCCCGAACACCGGCAACATCATCACCAGCGACGTCAGCCCACACATCGCCCACACATTGCGACTAAACGCCCCCTCCGGGTGCACATACGGCGCCAGCCACCACGCCAACTGAAACCCCACCGCGCACGCCAGCAGGTCGCCCGCGCGAAGCATGCCCAACATCAACTGGTTGTGTCGCTTCAGCACCACAGATTCCTGCCCTTCAACGCCAACGCCTCACGAACCACCTCGCCATACCCCCCGCGAAACTTCTCCGCCCCAAACCGCCCCGACCACGCCACCAGTTTACCCACATCGCCCCCAATCCCTCCCACTTCGAATCGAACTATTGCCTTTGCCAAATTTTCGCTATTCTGCCCAGAATACAAAACGCCAGTCACCCCGTCCACGACCGTCTCCAGCGCCCCCCCCGCTCCGTACGCCACCACCGCCGCCCCGCAGGCGTTGGCTTCCAGTGGAACCAGCCCGAAATCCTCCTCCTGCGGCATGAGCAACCCTCTGCAGCGGCGATATGCCTCGCGAACTTCCTCGTCCGTTCGCCACCCGAGCACCTCAATGCCGCTGTACCCCCCGGCTAATTTGCGGATCCCCTCCAGCCCCGGCCCGGACCCGATCACCTTGAGCTTTCGCCCTGTCTCCCCGCAGGCAATCACTGCATCTTCAACCCGTTTATACGGCGTGAGCGCGCTCACAACCAGATACCAATCTTCCCTACTGACCGTGCCGTCTGGAGTATAAAATTCGGTGTCCACGGGCGAATAGACGACCTCCGCCTCCCGCCCGTAACACGACATAATCCGTCGCGCGACATTTGCACTGTTGGCCATGAACTGGTCCACCCCAGCCGCCGTCCCCCTGTCCCACGCCCGCAACCACGGCGCGAGCATCCGCAGCCCCCACTCCCCCACCCCACCCCTCCCCTCGTCCCCTACATCCACCCAAACGTATCTCATCGGCGTAAAGCAATAACACACATGCGCCGCCCTCGGGTCCACCCGCACGCCCTTGGCCACGCAGTGGCTCAGCGATAGCACCAATTCGTAATCCCTCAGATCCATCCGCCCCACCACAGCCGGCATGAACGGGAGCAACCACCTGTAGTATCCCCCGACCCCTGGCAAACGCGATAGCACGCTCTCCCGGATCCGCATCCCCTCGATCACCGAATCTCCCTTGCCCTTTACATGGATCAGCGTGTGCAAATCCGCCCCCGGGAACATGCGGCACACCTGACTGAGGACGCGCTCCCCCCCCCGCATTCCTGTGATCCAGTCGTGAACAATGGCAA
>JBBRUM010000410.1:0-3574 GCA_038247815.1 Tepidisphaerales bacterium
CGGCCCCATGGACCCCGGCCCCATCCACCCGGGTCCGCGATTCATCGCGCCGCCTTCCTCTTCGCCCGGCCCCCGGCCGGCGCCGCCCGCCGAAGCCGTAGGCATGGCGTCGCCACCCTTGAGCCTCAGCGTCTCGGCGTGCGAGCGGATCAGCGCGTTGATCCGTTCGGTGTTCTCCCGCAGCGGCGACTGCTTCACCATAAACGCGTCGGCCACGTAAAAATCACGCGGTTGACCCACGTCGCCCAGTCTCGTCTCAAGCAGGCCCGCGATGAAGGTCTCGTCGAGCACGGTCTGCGCGTCTCGGGCGGTTGTCAGTCCGTGGATCCGAAGGAGATAGCCCGACTTGCCCGTCGCAGCCGTCACGATATCCGCCGGCGGCGGCGGCAGCTCTAGCTCGCCATCGCCGGACGAGGGTCCGCCCTGCGCCATTCCACCGCGCTGCCCCATCGAAAATGTCGGAATCCGAACGTAACTCGGCACGTTGAATCCCCCGGGCATACCGGACGGCATGCCCCCCTCCCCACCTTCGACGGCCGCAACGGGCTCGGCCGTCGCGAACCGACTCCGCTTCTTGTCCGACAACAGCGGCCCAACGTCGCCGACGTACAGGCTCTCCCACCGGTCAATCGCCACCACGCGGCGGTCCTGTCTCGGCGTCGCCGCCACGTACTTCTCCACTTCCGCCTGGGACCCGAACTTCGGTCCCGGCGGTAGCGAGTCACGCAGCGTCGCAACGATCCCGGGCCACAGACCCCGCTCCGATTTCAGCGATTGCACGTTTCGGATCAGGCTGCGTTCCGTCTCCCCGGCCGATTCGATCGCCGACCACTGTGAGTCCAGGTCCTTGGCCTGCCCCATCGCCGTCTCGATCCGACCTCGGTCCTCCGACGCCGACTCGAACGCCAACTTCGGCAAAAAACCGCCCGCCAACGCAACACCAGCGCCCACCACAAACAGCGCAGCCGACGCCGCAAACCACTTGCCCTTGTCGCGCCAGATCTGCTCCCGGCGGATGTGACTCGGAAGGAGCGAGGAAACAATCTTCCCCTCTCCCATCGCCTGCACCGCCAGCCCGTACGCCGTCACGCACGACAAAATGTTGTCCTGATACACCGTCAGCAGCTTCTGGTCATTCGGGGCCGCAGCCGTGAACGACTCCACCCGCTCGACGTCCATCTGCAGGTTCTGCTGCAGGTACTTCTGCAACCCCGGCAACTTGAACGTGCCGCCCATGACGATCGTCTTGGCGATCTTCGCGTCGCGGTGCGTGCTGCAATAAAACCCGATCGACCGCTGGATCTCAGACACCAAGTCGGCGAAGACGGGCCGCATGGCTTGAAATATCTGCCGGGCGTATTTCGAGCTCGACGCGTCGCGCTTCATTTCCTCGGCTTTGGCGAAGTCGAGCTTAAACGTGCGGACGAGCGTTTCGGTGAACGAGTTCCCCCCGATCGGAACCGACCTGTGCCACACCTGCTCGCCGTCGGCGATGACGAGGTCGGTTGTATCCGCACCCATGTCGACCAGCAGCGTCGTCTGTCCCAATCGCCCGTCGAACGCCATCGCGTTGTAGACCGCCATCGGCGACATCTGAACGGCTTGCACGTTGAGCTTTTGGTCCGTGTAAAACGACACGTGCCGGTTCACCAGCTCTTTGCGCATCGCAAACAGCCCGACTTCGACTTCCGGGTCATCCGGCTTTTTAAAGAGCTGGTAAGCCCACTCGACGTCGTCCAGCGGGAACGGGATCTGCTGAATGGCCTCGAACCGGACAATCTTCGGTAGTTCCTTGTCGTCTACCGGGGGCAGCTTGATGAATCTTGCGAAGGACTGTTGCCCCGACACCGACACGCCCACCGGCACGGCTGCGGTTTTGTGCCTCCCGGCGAACTCCGTGAGCGCCTTGGTCACCAGCGCGTCTCGGTTGTCACCCGATTGCGACAGGGGGGTTTCGTGCTCGATGACGTCGATGTCGTCAATCCGGAATCCGTCGCCCTCTCGGGAAACGCGAACGGCCTTCAAGGCCCGGTTGCCGACATCAATGCCCCACGCGGTGCGGCTGCTGGCCATGGACGGGGTGCTCCTGGGGATTCAAAAGGGTGACTGTGTCTCTGAACTACGCACTGACTTCCCGGAACCCCGAAAACCGCCCGCACAAAGGGGGCAAATCCGCCGGTGTCCCGGAAAACGATTCAACGTCGCACCGATGGTAATCCATCCTCTCGGATCACACCACCAGTAGGCACCGCCAAACCGTTCGCCCCCCAAATCTACCCCGCCGGGCCAATCCCCTTCAACCCGGTCGGCACAGATTCTTGGGTTCCAACGCCTCCATCCCAACCTTTGACGCCCAACCCCCCCGCGAGGTTCCCGCCAATTCCGTTTCTTCCACCTACCATCTCCCGTGTCCGTTCCTCGCACATTTTGGGTACAGACCCTTGGTTGTCGAACCAACGGCGCGGATTCCGATCGCATTTCCGCCATCTTGCGACGCCGCGGACTCACCCCCGTCGACTCTGCACACCTTGCCGACATCCGAGTTCTCAATACCTGCTCCGTCACGACCCCGGCAGCCGCCCAATCCCGCCAGTCCGCCCGAAAACTAGCCTTACTGCCCATCCTCCAGCCGCCGTCGCATGCTAGCGGCGGGGGGGCCCAAGGTGCCGAGGGGGTCGTGGGGATCGGGGGGGCCGAGAGGGTCGGGGGGGGCGAGGGTGCGAAGTTGATCGTTACCGGCTGCTGGGCCACATCGAACACCGCCGACGCCCTCGCCCTCCCCGGCGTGGCCGCCGTCATCACCCACCGCGACAACCTCGAATCCTCCCTCCACCAAACCCTCTCGGAATGGGGCATACCCCCAACACCCACGCGACTGCCCCTGCCCCAATTCGGCGCAAAAGCGTTGCCCAGCCGACAACGCGCTTATCTCAAGGTTCAAGACGGCTGCGACGCACATTGCACCTATTGCATCATCCCCAAGCTCCGTTCGACCCTGTGGTCGATCGACCCCGAGGTCGCCGTTGCCGAGATCCGCGAGCTGGTGGTCTCGGGGCATCGCGAGGTAGTCCTCACCGGGATTTTCCTCGGCGCTACCGGCCAAGCCACCGCCCTCCGCCGCCGCCAACCCCACCCCGGCGGGCACTACCTCGCTCACCTCGTGTCCAAAATCGCAGCCGACGTTCCCGAACTCCCCCGCCTGCGCCTCTCCTCGCTCGAACCCGGCGACCTCACACCCGACCTGCTGACAGCGCTACGTCGGTCTCCCCAGATCGTGCCCCACTTCCACCTGCCCCTCCAGTCTGGGTCTGACGCGGTGCTGCGGCGGATGAACAGGCAGTATACGCGGAACGATTTCCGCGAACTCATCTCCGAGCTTCAGGGCTCGTTTGACCGACCCGCGCTCACCACAGACATCCTCACTGGCTTCCCCGGCGAGACCCCCGCCGACTTCGACGAAACGCTCGACATCGTTGACCACGCGCGGTTTCTCCACATCCACGCCTTCCCCTTCTCCCCCCGCCCCGGCACAGCCGCGGCCCGCTGGACCACTGACTTCGTCCCCGGCGACATC
>JBBRUM010000411.1:0-3565 GCA_038247815.1 Tepidisphaerales bacterium
CCTGCCGACGAAAACGACGGTGGCGAGGGAGTAAAACAGGCGGAGCTCGCCCATGGTGTCGCCGAGGATGACGGGGGTGGGGGCGGTTGCGGTGGCGGGGGAGGTGCCGGTGGGGGAAGAGGTGGCGGGGAAGGAAGAGGTGGCGGGGGGGGGGGCGGAGGAGGGTGAGGGGGGGGAAGAGGTGGCGGTGGCGGAGGCGAGGGGGGAAATGGTGGTCGAGCGGCGGAGGACCGGGAATCCGGCGCGGGAGATCAGGGCGGCGACGTCGTCGAAACGTTCGGGTTTGCGGGGGACGAGGACGAGGCGGAGGGTGGGGAGGTCGGCGAGGAGGCGGCGGTAGACGGCTAAGCAGAGGTCTTCCTCGCCGGGGCCGGTGCTGCCGCAGACCCAGATGGGGGCGGTGGGGGGGGAGTGGGCGGTGAGGGCGAGGGAGATCTCAAACCGCATCCCGTCCGGCCCCTCGAACGAGGGGGAGTGGGCGGTGAGGGCGAGGGATTGTGCGAGGGAGCATACTTTGGCGGGGTCGACGGCGAGAACGGCTGTGTCGAACTTCATCGTGCCGGTGACCTCGATGTGGTCTGGGCGGGCGCCGACGCGGATGAAGCGGTCGCGGTAGATGTCGTCTTGTACGCAGAGGAGGCGGAGGGAGCGGAACATGCGGCGGGCGAGGGGGGCGATCCATCGGTAGCGGACCATGGAGTGCTTGGTGAGGCGGCCGTTGACGAGGACGACGGGGATGTCACGTAGGCGGCAGATGCGGAGGAAGTTGGGCCAGAGTTCGAGCTCCATGAGGACGACGGCGTGGGGGCGATGATGGTCGAGGAAGCGGGCGACGGCGGAGGAGAAGTCCAGCGGATAGCGGGCGACGGCGACGCGGGGGGCGAGGGTGGCGTAGAGCTCGCTGGCGCGGGCGAAGCCGGTGGCGGTGGTGGCTGAGACGACGACGCGGCAGGCCGGGTGCCGGGAGAGGATTTCGGTGACGAGGGTGCGCGTGGCGTTAATCTCGCCGAGGGAGACGGCATGGATGAGGAGGGTGGGAGGGCGCACGGGAGAGGGGGCGGGAAGGTCCTTGGCGAGGCGCTCGCGGAGGGCGGAGAGGACCTTGGCGCGGGGTTTCTGCAAAGAAAGCCAATAGGGGGCGGCCAGGGTGAGGCCGAGTGCGTAGGCGATATCGAGGGGGTGGGGCACGGGTGGGTGAAGTCGGTGGAGATTGAAAAGGGGACTGGGGGAGATTTGATTGGGGACGGGGACCTTTGAATTTGCAGCCGGGCGTACTTGGCGGGTCACTGGGGCGGGTCACTGGGGCAGGGTTTGGGGGGGATGGGAGGGGTGTGCGGGGGTTTTGGGTTGGGTTGTCCACAATACTTGTGGACAACTTGTGTGAAAATAGCGGTTGGTTTTACAATTCCTTAATGTTAATGGTCGTAGGGAGTTGTATGTTACGAGGACCGATGAGGTTTGACATCGTTGGACAGCGTCGAAGGGAATCGACATGGGAGAGGGCGGCGGAAGCCGTTCGACCTGCATCGGGGGCTGCGTCGGGAAGGATGGGGCCCGGGGGGGGCGGGAGCACGGGGGGGGCAGGGCGGGAAGGGGTGGGGGGGGATTGGGGTGGGGAGGCGGCGTTCGGGGCTTCGCCGGTCGCGTTTTTGTCGGGGGTGGGTCGGGGGGAGCGGTTTGAGAATATTGCGAGATTTGTAAGGTTGAAGCTCGGGGACGACCGTCATGAGCGGCGGGTGGCTGAGCTGGCGACGGTGTTGTTCGGGGCGACGCGGGGGTGGCATGGGTTGGGGCGGGGGGATTTGGTGGCGCTGCGGTTTGCGGCGTTGTTGCACGATATTGGGCGGTGGCAGGATGACGAGAAGCACCCGGAGATTGGATGTAACTTGATCTTGAGGTCCAAGGGGTTGCCGCTGGTTCCGCGGGAGCGTCGGCTTGCGGCGTATGTGGCGAGGTACCACCGGGGCGCTGTTTCGGCTGAGGGGATGGACTTGATTTTGAGGCCGGGAGAGTTTGGCGTTGCGACGCGGATTCTGGGACTGTTACGTGCGGCAGACGGGTTGGATTCGCGTGTGACGGGGCGTGTGGAGGTGGACATTGCCGGTCGGGGTAGGAAGCTGCTGATTGTCGCGCGGCTGGGGGAGGAGGGTGCCAAAGCGAGGCGGGCGGTGGGGCGGAGGAAGAAGTTTCGGCTGCTGGAGAGCGTGATGGGGTGCGAGGTGCGGGTGCGGGTGGTGTGAGGGGGGTGGCGGTGTTGGGGCGGAGGCTGTATACGATGCGGGTCTATGAGCGAGCGGAGCAAGGTTGAGATGTCGCCGGGGCGGGAGCTGGTGAAGCGGGCGCGGGAGGAGTTGGGGGAGGACTTTGCCGGGCCGCGGCCGCTGCGGTTGTCGCGGGCGCCGGGGCGGTTGGATGTGATGGGGGGGATCGCGGACTACACGGGGAGCTTGGTGGCGGAGATGTCGCTGGACCGGGCGGCGTGTGTGCTACTGTCCGAGCGGCGGGACAGGGTGGTACAGGTGTTTTCGTTCAACCTGCACGACGAGCATCAGCCATTTACGCTTCGGATTCCGCTGGACGCGCTGGCGACGGCGGACACGTACAGCCTGCGGCGGGAGTTTGACTCGCCGGGGAGGAAGTTTGCGGGTTATCTGGCGGGATGCTTGCATGTGCTGCAGTTGCACGGGCTGATTGATCTGACGGATCCGGACATTGCGGGGTTGAACTTGGCGGTGCTGAGCACGGTGCCGTTGGGGGCGGGGGTGAGTTCGTCGGCTGCGGTGGAGGTGGCGACGATGATGAACCTGCTGGACCACTTTCAGCTGCGCGAGCAGGTGGGCGCGCTGGAGGCGGCGACGCTGTGTCAGCGGGTGGAGAACGAGATCGTGGGCGCGCCGTGCGGGCTGATGGATCAGGTGGCGAGTATGTGCGGCGAGGCGGGGAGCTTGATGCTGATGACGTGCCAGCCGCACAATTTGCATGACGCGCTGGCCCTGCCGGCTGGGGTGCGGGTGGTGGGGATTAACTCGCACGTGAGGCACAGTGTTGGAGGCGGGCAGTATGGGATTACGCGTTGCGCGGCGTTTATGGCGCACGCGATTATTTTGGACCGGATGCGGATCATGGGCGAGGCGCACGGGCGGAAGCTGGTGGCGGACCCGACGGCGGGGTACCTGGCGAATGTGGACCCGGACGACTACAAGCGGTTGTTCCGGGACCACCTGCCGGAGTGGATGACGGGTGCGGAGTTTTTGACGCGGTTCCCCGGTGGCACGTCGGACACGGCGACGCGGGTCCGGGCGGAGTTTCGATACCCCGTGCAGCACGCGGCGGACCACCACGTTCTCGAAGCCCGGCGCGTGAAAAACTTCGTTGAGTTCCTCACGAGCGCCGGCAAGACCGAGGGGAACGAGAAGCGGTTCCTGCTCGACAAAGCCGGGCACCTGATGTACGCCAGCCACCTTTCGTACACGAACGACGCGATGCTGGGGGCGGAGGAGTGCGACGTGCTGGTAAAGCTGGTGAGGGAGAATGAGCAGCACGGGCTGTACGGCGCGAAGATCAC
>JBBRUM010000412.1:0-3561 GCA_038247815.1 Tepidisphaerales bacterium
GCAGGTGTCAGCCAGCGCTCCGCGAGTAACCCCTTACGGGTAATCCCCCCTACTATCTCCGCGAATGTGCGGCCGATACACGATGTTGAGCCTCAAGACGTTCGTCGACGACCTCCCGTGGACTTCCCTCTTCGACGGGGCTGTCGATCTCCTGCCGCGGTACAACGTCGCGCCCACCCAGGTCGTACCCATCCTGACCAACCGCGAGCACGATGGACACCTCATCGGCCGGCTTGAACTTGCACATTGGGGCCTCATCCCTTCATGGGCCAAGGACACGTCGATTTCCGCGAAAATGATCAACGCCCGTGCCGAGACCCTCGCCGAGAAACCGTCTTTTCGCACCGCACTGAAGAAACGCCGCTGCCTCGTTCCCGTCGACGGGTTCTTCGAGTGGAAGCTTCTGCCCGATGGCAAGAAAAAGCAGCCGTACTACATCACGCTCAGATCCGGCAAGCCGTTCGCCTTCGCCGGCTTGTGGGAACTTTGGAGCCCGCCAGTTTCCCCCCCAGACTCTCGGGACAAACTCATCGTCTCCACCACGATCATCACCACCACCCCCAACGCGCTGATGGCCACCTTGCACACGCGCATGCCCGTCATCCTCCCCCCTGAGCAGTACCTCCCGTGGCTGTCGAGCTTCAACCCCAACCCCGCCGCGCTGCTCACCCCCTTCGACTCCGACCTCATGCAAGCCGTTCCCGTCTCAGCCGCCGTCGGCAACCCGCGCCACGACTCGCCAGACAACATCGTTCCCGTCCTTCCCCCGGCTTAGCGCACCGGTTAGCGTCCGGTTATGCGCCTGATCGTGCCTATTCTGATCCTCGCCGCGATCCTGCGAATTGGCTGGGGGCTCTCCCGACCGGCCGACGACGCCGCCCTCGCCGCCCTCCCCGACCAGCTCGAGTACCTTAAGCTCGGCCGGTCGCTCCTCGCCGGCGACGGTTTGGTGATGACCGACCCGCGGTTTGGCACGTCGGTGTACGCCTTCCGCGCCCCCGGCTATCCGGCCTTCGTAGCACTTTTCGGCGGGAACACCACGTTCGTGCGACTCGCCCAAGCCCTGCTCGACACTTCGACGGTCTTCGCATCCTTCCTGCTAGCCCGCCGCTACGTGCCGCAATACGCGTGGGTCGCCGCCGCACTCACCGCCGTCTGCCCGTTTCTGATCTACTTTTCCGCCCTCATCCTGACCGAAACGCTGTTCACCGCACTGCTGGTCTGGGGCGTGGTCGCCCTCACCACACCACAAGCCGCGCCCAAAACGCGGTACTTCCTTTTAGGCGTCGTTGTTCTTTGCTTGTCAGTGCTGGTACGACCCGGCGCCCTTGCCCTGCCGGTACTCCTCGCTGGCCTCGCCGCCATGACGGCACCGCGTCTGCCCAAGCTCCCCGTCCTCGCCACCGCCCTCGCGGTTGCTGCCCTCACGCTCCTGCCGTGGGCTTACCGCAATCACACCGTTCTTAACGAATGGGTGTTCACCACGACCAACGTCGGAATCACCGCTTACGACGGGTTTAACCCCGCAGCCGATGGCTCGTCCAACCAATCCGCGTTCCTACCGCATCTTCCCCACCTCTCCGCGCTGACCGAAACCCAGCGCAACCACCACCTCAAGCAACTTGCAGCCGACTACCGCGCCGAAAACCCTGCCCGCCTCTACTTACTCACCCTGCAAAAGCTCCTCCGCACTTGGTCGCCGGTTCCGCTGAGTCAGGAGAACCGCTCATGGGAACAGTTGGTCGCCTCGGCGGTTTATTGCTCGATGGCGTGGTCACTTGCGGTGGTGGGGTTGCTGAAATTCCGTGGTCCGGGTCATCGTGGGATGAAGTCCCTGACTCTGTTGACGGCGACGTACCTCACACTGTCGGCGGTGTTGACGGTGGGATCGCTAAGGTATCGAATTCCGGTTGAACCGCTTCTTGCGGTTCTGGCCTCCATGGGGGCAGCCGCGCTCGCGCAGCGGTTTAAGCTGTTTACCTCACCGGCGCAAACGTAGGATAGTCGGAACGTTCCCTTTCCCAGATCCACGATGGCGCGAAAAGTCCTGATGACATCCACGCCTTGGCACCCGGGATACCCGTTTCGACCCCGGGGCGGGCGAGTCCGCCGGATCGGGTCGGTGCTGACGCTCGCGACGCTCTCCGCACTAATCAGCGCGTACTGGTATGTGACCGACTCGAAGCGGGTCCGGCAGTTCGCCGAGCACTACCTCACCGAAGCCGTTGGCGGCCGGGTCACCGTCGGCCGTGCCCGCCTCTCGATCTTCGAGGGCCTGAGGCTTGACGACGTCACCGTGAAGGTCGACGACCGCAACGCGCCGGACTCGACCCTCCTGACCGCTACGACGCTGCGTGTTCGGGTACCCCTGCTCGGGGCGCTTTCGGGCGACTTGTCGGGGGCGTCGATCCTGGCCGTCGAGCCGCGCGCCCTGTTGGTTTCGAGTGCCGAGACCCGGACGTGGAATTTTCAGCGCCTCCCCCGACCCCAGACGACAACCCGACCGGCTGGACCTCGGCAACCTTCGCATATCACGCTCCCCCAAGTCCTGCTTCGCAACGCTCGGATCGAGTTCGCCGAACTTGTAAGCGGCAAACTCGTCCGTAACAACACCCCGATCGCCGTCGAGGGCAACCTGATTCCCGACAAGGACAAGCCTGCGTTATACACCTTCGCGGTATCGGCGCGGGGTGCGAGCGACAAGACCGGTACGTCTCTGACCGGCTGGACTTATCCCCCGGGGGGGCAGCTATCGGCGCGGATGCGGAACGTGGACCTTGGGGGTTCGTTCGCGGCGCTGCTTCCACGCGAGGTGCGGGAGTGGTGGGAGAGGCATGCCATTGAGGGAAAGATCGAGATCCCGGACCTGTACGTCGGGCCGCCCGCCGATTCGGCGGAAACAAAGGGGGATGGAAGGGGCATCTCGTTTCGTCTGGTGACGTCGTTCGAGGGAGGGGCGATGTCGCTTCGGCCCGAAGAGCTCCGCGGGCGTCCGACGACGCACCCCTCGACCGAACCGTCCGCCGTCACGACGGCGCGCGAACTCGCCGTCCTGCCTCCGATCCGATTCGAGAATGTCCGGGGAGCACTGATCTTCACCGAGTCGGGAATCGAGCTGAAGGACATGTCGCTGATGTACGAGGGCAGCCGCCTTGAGGTCGCCGGATCACTGGGGGGATATTCGCCGGGTTCGCCGCTGTCGCTGAGGATCGCGTGCCGGGATCTGCGCCTTGGCGAGGACCCGGCGTTCGTGCCGTCGCTGCCACCGGAGGTTCGCGAGGTTTACGACCGGTTTCGGCCGAGTGGGGAGGGCAACTTCGCGTTCACCGTGGTGCGCGACGCGGCGGGGAAGGTCGCCACGGAAGGCCGGTTGGACATCGTCCGCGGGAAGATGACCTTCGACCGGTTTGCGTTTCCGGTGCACGACATTTCGGGGGCGATTGTGGTGTCGCAGTTCGCGCCGGGGCAGACGCGGCTGGAGGTCGAGAATCTCCGGGGTCGCGGGCGGGCGGACGGCCCGAACGCCAATGCCGACCTGAGGATCGAAGGGTTCATGTGCCC
>JBBRUM010000413.1:0-3559 GCA_038247815.1 Tepidisphaerales bacterium
GCCGCGATTTGGTCGATCGCAACTGGCATGCCGCAAAGAGTGTCTCACGATGATGCAAAACGTGCAAACTCGCGAGATTATTTCGGAAGCGTTTGCGAGAATGCCGATCGGTCCCTTAGGCTAAGAGCGCAGCTCGAGTTTTTAGGTCTGGCGGGGTGCCAGTGATGTTGCGACTAATCGAGTAGTTTTGGACTCCGGAGCAGCGGTCGGGCCGCTCCGGGGTCTTCTTTTTTTTGGTCGATTTAAAGGCCTTTAAGTGTCTTTGTAATAGCGAGTTCGGCGAGGGGGGTGGTGAGGCGGTCGAGGGTGGTAAGGGCGGTGTGGATGGCGTCGGCGTCTTGAGATTGGGCGAGGGCGCGGAGGGCGGAGACACGGGATTGGAGGTCGGCGCGGTCGGTGGGGGGGAGGTCGTCACCGGCGATGTGGAGAGATTTTTCGATGGCGGCGGTGTCGAGGGTGACTTGGTTGCGGAGGTCGATGAGGCGGTGCTCGAGCATGTCGGCGCGGGCGTGGGTGACGGCGTCGCGGACCATGGTGGAGACTTCGTCGCGGGTGAGGCCGTAAGAGGGGACGACTTGGATGGAGGCGGTTGTGTTTGAGCGCTCTTCGATGGCTGAGACGGTGAGGATGCCCGATGTGTCGACGAGGAAGCGGACCTTGAGCTTGGGGATCCCAGCCGGCATGGGCGGGATTCCGGCGAGTACGAACTCGGCCAGCGAGCGGCAGTCTTTGGCAAGCTCGCGTTCGCCCTGGAGCACTTGGACTTTGACGTTGGTTTGGCCGTCGACGTAGGTGGAGAAGATTTCCTCGGCTGAGCAGGGGAGGCTGCGGCCTTTGGCGATGATCTTTGCGACGGCGCCGCCCATGGTTTCGATTCCGAGGGAGAGGGGGATGATGTCCTGGAGGAGCATCGTGCGGTTGACGCGGGCGAGGATCGCGGCCTGCACAGCCGCCCCGAGGGCGACGACTTCCATGGGGTTGAGCGCGGTGTAGGCGTCGAGTCCGAAAAATCGGGACACTTCGTCGCGGACGAAGGGCATGTAGGTGGATCCGCCGACGAGGACGACGCGGTCGAGCTTGGTTCCGGCGTCGCCGGCGTCCCGGAGGGCGAGTTTGCAGCGTTCGATGGAGCGTTGGACGAGGGGGCGTGCGAGGGCTTCGAGTTCGTCGCGGGTGAGGGTGCGGCGGTAGGTTTGTCCGTCGCCGATGGCGATTTCGATGGTTGCGGCGCGTTCGGTGGAGAGGCGGACTTTGAGTCCCTCGGCGAAGGCGCGGAGGGCTTGCTTGGTGGAGGGGGGGAACTGGACGGGGTGGCCGAGCTGGGTTTCGATCTCGGCTTGGACGAGGGAGATGACGGCGCGGTCGAGGTCGTCGCCGCCGAGGTGGGTATCGCCGTTGGTGGAGAGGACTCGGAAGACTCCGTTTTCGATGCGCAGGACGGAGACGTCGAAGGTTCCGCCGCCGAGGTCGTAGACGGCGAGGGTGGCGGACTCGGCGCGGTCAAGCCCGTAGGCCAGGGCGGCGGCGGTGGGCTCGTTGACGATGCGCACGACGTCCAAGCCGGCGATGGCGCCGGCGTCGCGGGTGGCTTGGCGCTGGGCGTCGTCGAAGTAGGCGGGGACGGTGATGACGGCTTTGCGGACTTCGACGCCAAGGTCGGCTGACGCCCAGCGTTTGAGTTCGGCGAGGATCATGGCCGAGATTTGTTGTGGCGTGAGGCGTTGTTCGCCGACGACGACCTCGACCATGGCCCGCCCGGGGTGTTCGGCGACGGCGTAGGGCAGGTGTGTCAGTTCGGAGGCGATATCGGCTAGGCCGCGACCCATGAGGCGTTTGACGGAGTGAATGGTTTCGGTGGGGAACTCGACGGCGCGGTTGCGTGCGTCGTGGCCCACCTCGGAGCGGCCGGTGGCCGGGTCGATGCGGACGACGGAGGGGAGGTGGCGGTGGCGCCCGTCGGGCGCGGCGATCACGCGCGGACCGCGCTCGTCGCAGTACGCCACGAGGGAGTTGGTGGTCCCGAGGTCAATGCCGATGATCGGTTCCTGGGCAGCGGGGGGTGGGACCGGGTCGGTTGACATGGGGCATCGTAGTTCGGCCGCGAAGCGAGCGTAGGGGTGTTGTGGCAGTGGTGCTAGCGCACCTCGACCAGCGACGCTTTCCTGCCGTTGCTCACCAGCTCGCCGTGGACTTCGGGGGGGAGGGGCCGGTCTTTTCGGAGCTTGGCGAGTTCTTCCACGGAGGCCAGAATGAGGGTTCCGGGGGTGAAGGTGGAGGGTGCGGGCATGTTCTCGGAGAGGCTTTGGGCGGGGACGCCGGAGTAGTAGAGCAGTTCCGGCTGGTAGCGGAGCATTTGGAACACGAGCACGGGGCGGGTTGGCGTGGCGTGGCCGTCGGCGATTTGGCGGAGTGTGGCGGCGGCGGTGAACCCCGA
Organism: Tepidisphaerales bacterium; assembly: GCA_038247815.1. GTDB lineage: Bacteria > Planctomycetota > Phycisphaerae > Tepidisphaerales > Tepidisphaeraceae > JBBRUM01. Next base: position 2,435 of record JBBRUM010000413.1, read on the forward strand.
GCGACTTTGGCGGTTCTTGACGTTTAGCCACGCAAGCGGCGCGGCGAGCAGGGCGATGATCACGGCCCAAGTGACGGTCGCGCGGGCGTAGAGGTGTTTTTGGTCGAGGACGGCAGCGGCGGTACCGGCGACGGCTGCGGCGAGCATGGGTAGCGTGGGGTACGCGTAACGGGGGTTGACCATGCCCGTGAGCACACACACCGCCCAGCCGAGGATCACCGACCCCGCCGCAAGACGCGTGGTGTCGTCCATCTCCCTCCACTTCAGCACGATGATGACCAGAAAAATCGACCCCGGCAGGGAGAACACGAGCAATTGGGGTACGAGCAGAAACACTTCGACGAGCTTGGAGAGCTGGGTTTCGTAGAGATTGCGCACGCCTTCGTTGATGCCCGAGAAGTCCAGCGGCAGGCCTCGAGAAATCAGCGCCCAGTAAATGGCGGCGGCGAGTGCCCCGGCGAGGGCCGTGCCGATGAGCGTGGGCAGCCAGACCACTGGCTTGAGGACATAGCGCCAGGCGAACCGAGACCGCACCCACCCGGCGAGGACGACGCCGACGATCACTGGCAAGCCGGCCGGCCCCTTTGCCGCCAGCACCCCAGCGAGCAGGACGCCCGTGGAGATTGCGCCGGGGATCCAGGCGCGGTCGCGGCGGAGCAGCTCGATCCAGAGCAGGGCGGTGGCGGTGGTGAGCAGTGTGTTGAGCGCGTCGATGTCGCACGAGCGGGACTGGGCCCAGATCGCCACCATGCCCGCGACGAGCAGCCCGCCGATCCACGCCGCACGGGGCGACCACCACCGGCCCGCGGCCAGCGCGACGGCGGCTGCGGTCAGGCCGAGAAACAGCGCCGAGGGAACGCGCCAGGCCCACTCGCTCTGCACGCCCGTCACCTTTTCCACCCCGGCGAGAACCCAGTATTGCAGCGGCGGCTTGCGCAGGTACACCCGGCCGTAGAGCATCGGCACGAGGTACTGGTTACTGGCGACCATCTGGTGGGCGGTGACGGCGCGGTGAGCTTCGGTGCCGGTCAGCGGCGCCGTGCCGAGAAACGGGAGCTGCATGAGCATGGCGAACAAGCCGACGACGACGGCGATCCACCCGACGCGACGCGGCAAGGCGATCAA